>JAZKYR010000107.1:0-15180 GCA_045612245.1 Agathobacter sp. | reverse complement strand
AGAAAGCTTAGAAGCAAGTACATTATTATCAGAATCAGTAAGCACAAGCCTTTCTACATATGTTGCAGAAAGCACAAAGGCTTCTGAAAAAGATTCTCAGTCAGTAGCACTTAGTGAATGGCTCAGCGAAAAAGCAAGTGTTGCAGCAAGTGGTGTAGCAAGCGCATCTGTAGAATTATCTGAATTAAATAGCGAACGTAAATCAGTTGCTGCTTCAGAAGAATTAAGTACATCTATTTCTAATAGTGAATTAGCAAGTGAAGCACTTGTAAATGAACAGGTAAGTTTAAGTCTTTCAACAGAAGAGAGTTTAGCAGTAAGTACAGTAGCAAGTGAAGAAGAATCTGAATCAGTTAGAAATAGCCAAATTGCAAGTGCTTGGAGCAGTCTTACAGAAACAAGTACTGTAAATAGCTTAAGTGTTGCGGCCAGTGAAACTCTTAGTACGGCAGCGAGTGAGTTATTATCTAGCCAAGGACAGAGTACAACAGGCTCTTTAAATAGTACAACAAGTGAATTCTTGAGCAACTTAACAAGTAACTTGGCTTCAAATGAAGTTACTAGTGGTATCATGAGTGGTGTTGGCTCAGCAGCAGGAAGCGTAAGCGAAGTGGTTAGCCAGGAAGTAAGTGAAGAAGCTAGCGAAATTGTAAGTGAAGTAGTAAGTGAAAAAGTAGAAGAAATCAAGAGTGATATCGCTTCTGCAAGTGAAGTTATTACATCGCAGCTTACATCAACAGTTGCAAGCACAAGTGAAGTAATCAACTCAGCTATTTATGATAGATTACCAAGTGAATTAGCAGATGTAGTTGTAGAACAGTTAGGAAATATCGGCTCTGCAGTAAATAACTATGCAAGCCAGTGGGTAGATAAAGCAGGAAGCGAAGTAATTGAACAGGTTAATTCGTTAAGTGATAGATTTAACACAATGGTTTCTGAATATGTGACTCCAGAAAATATTCAGAGTGTGACAAGCCAGATTGCATCCTTGGGTTCAGCTGCAACAGAAATGTTAAGCAATGCAGCTATGTATAGTGATGTAATTAAAGAAGTTACAGATAGATTAAATGTTGATGTTGCATCATTGAGCAATAGTGCAAGTGAATTGATGAGCGAATATGAAGAAATGTTCATGAACAGTATGTTCACTCCATCTACTTTTGATTTAAGAGAAGATACAAAACAGCCAAATGCAAGTGAAGCACTTAGCACACTTTCAAGTGAAGTTACAAGTGAACTTTATAGTGGTATTGCATCATTAAGCGAAAGCGCGACAGCTCATATTGGCTCATTGCTTGATGACTATTTACCAGAAAATGCACAGCAACTTGGATCATTGATTCATACTTTAAAGAGTGAAGTATCTGCAAATGGTATTGAAAATTACTTCGAAAGCACAAAGGGTTCATTAAGCACAGCAGCAAGCAACCGTGCTAGCGAATTCTTAAGTGAAGTACATAGTGTATTAAGAAGTGAAGTTAAGAGTGAAGTAGAAGATTTCAAGAACTCTGTATATGTTGCAGAAAGTACAGCAGCTTCTAACCTTATGGATAAAGTAACATCTGTATATGAATCACAGAGCACAGTTGCATCTGAACTATTAGATAATGTTGAATCTGCAAAAGCAAGTACAAGTGAACTTTTAAGCACACTTTACAGTGAAGCTACATCTAGCGAACGTATGGAAGAATACGAATCAGCTAAGGCAAGTTTAAGCATTCTTTTAGATGAAAAGACAAGTGAATACAAGGTAGCTAGTGCAAGTTTAAGTGCTATCGCAAGTGAAAAATTTAGCGAAGCTATTGTTGAACTTACATCAAGCGAAACAATTAGCCAGTACAAATCAGTTAGTGCAAAAGCAAGTGAAGTATTAAGCTCTATGTTAGATGGTCGTGTATCTAGTGAAACAGCAGCAGATGTTGAAAAAGGTATGACTATCTTAAGCGAAGCAATCAATAAGGTACAGGATAAAGTATTCGATAAATTAGAAGAACTTGGTTTCTTTGGATCTGCAAGCGAAGTTGAATCTGAATCAGTAGTAGAAAGCACAAGCACATCAGTAGTAGAAAGTACAAGTACATCAGTTGCAGAAAGTACAAGTACATCAACAAACACAAGTACTTCAGAAAGTACAAGTGAAAGTGCTTCAGAAATTGAGTCTGAATTAGAATCTGCATCTGAATCTACATCAGAAACACTCGATGTTCCTGTAGTAGATGATGAAGTAGAAGGACCTGCTGGTGAAAATGCTCCAGTGGTTACACCAGATGCTCCAGTAGTTACTCCAGTAGCTCCACAGGATACTACTACACCAGTAGTTCCTCCAGTAGCAGATGAAGATGTAACAGTTGAAATCGAAGACGAAGATGTACCACTTGGTGTTATCGAAGATGAAGAAGACGAAGAGTTTGTTGAAATCGAAGATGAAGAAACACCATTAGCTTCAGGTGCTGAGGAAGAGAAGAAACCTTCTATCTTAGGTGCTGTAGCAGGAACAGGTGTAGGATTAGGCGCACTTGCAGCCGGTGTAGCGGCAGTAGGTAAGAAATTCTTTGGTTTAGGCAAAAAATCAGACAAAAAAGATAACGAATAAGAGTAAATTGTATAGACAGTTTTATTCTTGAAATGTTAAACTAGTATTGGCGGTCTTTGCGAAAAGACCACCATACTAGTTTATTTTTTTGAGTAGGAAAAGATGAAAGTACAGCAGAAAGAAAACAAAGAAAATTTAGTTAAATATAAGTTGCTTTATACAGCCCTTATTTTACTGGTGTATTCTATCGGTAAGGGCTTACCTCTGTATGGAATTGATGTATCTGCCTATATGCATAAAACGGTAGGGGCAGAGGACTTGCTTTTGCAGACAATTCAAGGTGACGTGTTCCGTTGCTCACTTTTTGCATTGGGTATTTCGCCTTACATGATTTCTTCTATGTTGATTCAGATTGTTTCCGCATTCCGTAAAGCAGAACTTAGATCCAAAATCTCACCAAAGAAGACTCAGAAACAAATATTGGGTATGACCTTGCTTGTGTCTATTATTCAAGCAGTGTTGCAGGTGCAGACTCTTTTGTTTAGAGTAACAGGTTATGAGTTGGTGTTGGCGAAAGCTATTGCAGTAGTGGAAATGGTTACCGGAGCAATGATTATCGTATGGTTATGTTCTAGAAATAAGAAGTATGGCATTGGTGGCCAGACTGCTCTTATTTTTACGAATATCGTAGATGGTATTCATACTACAATAAATGGACATGAGTTGAATGTGTTGTTGGTTCCACTTATGATTTCGGTTGTTGCAATGGTTATAGTGATTGTTATGGAAAATACAGAATTCCGAATCCCTGTACAGCGAATTTCGATTCACAATATTTATGCAGACAAGAACTATATGGCGATTAAGTTAAATCCTATTGGGGTTATGCCTGCAATGTTTGCAACGGCAGCATTTATGATTCCGACGCTTTTAATCGGTGCATTAAGTTGGGCATTCCCAGAGAATCAGACGTTGCTTTTGATTCAGGAAAATATGAGTTTGGATAAACCACTGGGTATTGTAGTTTATGTGGTGTTGATTTATATCTTGTCGATTGGTTTTTCGCGAGTGTTTATCAATCCAAAGGATACTACAGAGCAGTATTTAAAGAGTGGGGATAGTTTGTTAAATATCCATGCGGGAAAAGATACAAGAAAATATTTATCAAAAGTTATTAATAGAATTAGTATTGCAAGTGCGACAGTTATGGCTATCTGTCTTTGCATTCCTAAGATTTTAGAGTTGACAGGCGGGATGGAGAGTTCGCTTACAGCATTGCCATCTTCAGTATTAATACTTACGGGTATTTGGAGCAATTTACACAGAGAAATTATTGCAGTTCGAGATTTAGAGGCATATAAGCCTTTTATTTAGGAGGAAGCATGCTTTATTTTATACCAGCTTGGTATCAGCAAAATGAATGGCGTGAAAATGAACAGTATTGGTATGCAAGACGTATGCATACCGAATTCGATGATACAGTAAAGCATATTCAGCTGTTTCATCGTAGTCAGGCATATCCATTTAAGGTTATGCTTCTTAGTTTTGCGCCTAATTTTAGACATTTCCTCCATAGACAGAGTGTTTTCCGTGCTTCATATTGGTCTTGTTTTGATGCGATTCAGGAAGTGACCAGAAAAAAGGTTGTGAACTTTTCGTTTCACAATTTAAATTGGCCAAAACATATCGAATTTATTTATTCGCCATTTGTTTTGGTGGCTCAGTTGCATGGAGATCGTTATGCGCAGGTTGAGTTTGGTGAAGATGGAAATCTGATTCAGGTAGATATGTATCAGAATGGCATGGTGAGTCGTAGAAATATCTATGATGACAGAGGATTTGTGTCTAGTACAATACGTTTTGAAGGTGGAAAACCACTGTATCAGGATTATTTGACGGACAAAGGTGTTTGGAAGCTTCGACATTACTTTGCAGATGATCATGTAGAAGTAAATCAGAAAAATCCTGTTTTCTTATTGGAATATCAGGGAGAAGCATATAGAAAAACATTTTCCAAATCCTCTTATGAAAGCATGGATCAGGTGATTCAGGAAGTGCTTAGTGCCTATGTGGAATTGCTGGATAAAGATGATTTGTTCTGTATCGCAATGCACAAGCGACATACAGCCGTATTAAGAGAGACATTGAAAGACAGAAAAGTAATTCTTTCTTTCTTCCAAAATAGATATGATTTGGAAAATCGTCCAAATGGAATTCAAATGGTAGAACAAGCGGATTATATCATTACCGATTCGCAGGATAATTTAAATAGAATTAAGACGATTGTTCCTAAGGATTTGCATATTACGGATATTACGCCGTTTGACTCACGTGTAGACTTTGGTATTAGTCAGCAGTTGAATGTACAAAAGATTTTGGTTCCTGTAGATGGAATGGATGAGCAATTGTTTCAGGTGCTTATCCGTAAACTAGGGAACTATATTCTTCGAAATGATAATGCTCGTATTCATTTGTTTACTAGAGTTGCGGATATTGCTAGAAAGAATCAATTGCTTGAAAATACAAGAAGAGCATTGTCTGAAGCTGGTCTGGAACCAGGTTGGGCTATAGAAGAAACTAAGAACTCTGCAATGGAAAATATGCTGGATACAATGGATGATGTGCCCGTAAGATTCTTTGTGGAGCAATGTGTGGACGAGCTTTCAGTAAGTAAATGTATTCGTGAGCAGCGTTTAATCGTAGATATGCGAGAAAATATGGAAGTATATCTACAGATTAGTGGAATAAGTATGGGAATTCCACAGATTGTTTCTCAGGAGACTCAGTTCGTAGAACATGAGAAAAATGGATTCGTTTTGGAAGAAATAGAAAACCTTCCAGAAGCTATGGCATTTTACCTGGAAAACCTCACAAATTGGAATGAAGCCATGGTATTTGCCTATGAAATTGGAAAGAAATATACGACCAGAGTATTGATTGAAAAATGGAAAGAGGTAATTGATTTTGTCGGAAGCGATTCGAGTATTACAGCTGGGGAAGACAGATTGGTCCCTTAGTTATGAATTACCAAACTACATAGATTTTACGTATTCAGAGCAGTTTGAGAGTGCACCTAAAACACCATATGATTTGGTGTTTATTAGTCGTGCAATTACTCAGGAAGAGGAGGAAGCGCTCCTTTCTTCGACAAAGGCACATTGCTTATATGTGATAGAGGGAACTTATATGAATGAGTCCCTGGAACATTTCATAGCATGTAAGTGTGGGAAATATTTGGTGGAAGATGAGATTCAAAGATTTCTCTTACAGGAAGCCAGAAACTATTTTCCAAAGCCATATGGAGAAAAGTTTCAGATAGGTCGAATTGCTGTAGCGCAAGGGTTTTCGGGTTCTATTTCTTGGAATGGAAATTATAGTGTTGCATTAGAGGGTGAATACGGTGATGATTTTGAACAGATTGTGTACTGGAGGAACAATATTCCGATTTTTGAGGGACAGGCAATTGATTTCTGGTTAGAGTACAAAAAGGACCCTGAAGTAGAGATACAGCTTGTGGTTACCCAGTTTCAGCCCCGTTCACTTTCTGGCATTCAGCAAAAGAGTGTATTTACGGAAGAACAGTTAAAGAACATAGTAACCTTTGATAACCAGATGCCTACGGGACCTGTATTTGTTTCGATTATGGCAAGAGGAAAAGGGAAACTTGAGATTATCGCACTTCATGACAGATATTCCAGACGTGGTCATGGATTGTTTTTACCTGGCGGACAGCGTTATGTGACAAAGAATAGAGAGGAGATTTTCTATTATTTTGATCCAGGTGATATGAAACCACCCCTTAATGTATATTTCTCAGGTTATAAAACCATGCAGGGATTTGAAGGCTACTATATGATGCGAAAAATGGGATGCCCATTTCTTCTTATAGCAGAACCAAGGTTAGAAGGTGGATGCTTCTACATGGGAGAAGAAGAATATGAAACTGCAATGGTAGACATCATAAAAGAGCATTTGGAAAAGCTTGGATTTACGAATGAAGACCTGATATTATCAGGACTTTCGATGGGAACTTATGGTGCCTTGTATTATGGTTGCGATTTGCTCCCACATGCAATGATTTTAGGTAAGCCCCTTGCCAATATCGGAAATGTGGCACTAAATGAAAGGTTGCATAGACCAGGCGGTTTCCCTACTTCTTTGGATATGTTGCATTACATTGCAGGTAATACAGATGCAGAGGCGATACAGGCGCTAAATGATAGATTTTGGAACAAATTCCGTGCTGCAGATTTTAAGAAATCGAAGTTTGTAGTGGCCTATATGATTGAAGATGATTATGATATGACTGCTTACAATAACCTTATATCAAATCTGAAGTCAGAAGGTGTCCAAGTGTACGGAAAAGGTATCCATGGTAGACATAATGATGCTACTGGGCCAATTGCAAGCTGGTTTAAGAGTCAGTATGAGCAAATATTAACCAATGATTTTTCAAGAAGGATTGATACATAAATGTTAGGCGAAAAATGGACAGTCTATTGGAATGAATATTCCTCTGATACTTATTTATATGGTTCAGAAATAGAATTTCATAAAAAAGATGATGTGGAATTTAGAAATCTCTTGATGCCACCAGGTACTGTAATCAAACAGTGGTATTCTAAGACGAATTTTCAGGCACAAAGAATAGAGCCTTCCCTTCCGATAATTGATGGAGAAGGCGAGTATAAAATAACCATCAATATTGACACACCAGAAGGTGAGAACTGTTTGGCGCGTTTGGTGTTTTATGACAGATATGAGGTGGAGGCAGGTAGCCTTACCTTAAGAGATAAGGAAACGGTATTCCGTTGTCCTTTAAAAACCTATAGTTACAGACTTCAGCTTATTAATGGTGGAGTTACAAATTTTCATTTTCATTCAGTTGTGATACAGGAAGTAATCAATGAGTCAGAAGAAGAAGGTAAAACAACTAAATAGAATATTAGAGCAAGTAAGAGCGTATAAAGACCAGATGAAAGCACTTTCGGATGAGGAGTTAAAAGGCCTTACAGAAGTATTTCGTCAGCGTTTGGCACAGGGCGAGACATTGGATGATTTGCTTCCGGAAGCATATGCAGCTATTTGTGAAGCTGATTTCCGTGTGCTTGGCAAGTTTCCATATGATGCCCAGGTTTTAGGTGCGACAGCCTTACATCAGGGCAAGTTGGTCGAGATGAACACTGGTGAAGGTAAGACCTTGGTTGCGACCATGCCTTTGTATTTAAATGCACTCTCAGGCAAGAGTACGATTTTGCTTACAACCAATGAGTATCTGGCACTTCGTGATGCAGAGGAAATGGGTGAAGTGTATCGTTTTATGGGACTTTCTGTAACGGCGGGTGTAAAAGCCAGAACAGAAGAACGTTTCGGCAATGAGGAAAAGAAGGAAATCTACAATTCTGACATTGTATATACGACACATGGTGCTTTTGGATTTGATTATCTTTTGAATAATCTTGTTACTAGAGCCGAAGACCGTTTTATGAGACCGTTTAACTACGTAATTATTGACGAGGCGGATTCTGTATTATTAGATAGTGCACAGACTCCACTGGTTATTTCAGGTGCACCTAGAGTTCAGTCAAACCTGTATGAGTTAGCAGACTTTTTTGTAACGACTTTAATCGAAGGCAGAGATTATGAAAAAGAAGATAAGAAAGTTTGGCTTACAGACGAAGGCGTGAAATATACCGAGCAGTTTTTCCAGATAGACAACTTCTATGGAGAAGAATATTTTGAAATCAATCGTCATGTAATTCTTGCACTTCGTGCGCATGTATTGTTTGAAAGAGAAAAGGAATACATGATTTCAAAGGATGGAGATCTTCAGCTTTTGGATAATGGTTCTGGCCGAATGATGCCAGGGGTAAAGCTTCGTGGTGGTCAGCATCAGGCGCTTGAAGTAAAAGAAAAGATAGAAGCTTCCAGGGAAAACCGTTCGATAGCATCGATTACCTATCAGAACCTTTTCCTGCTGTTTCCTAAGATGGCAGGAATGAGTGGTACTATTTCCGATGCTGCAGAAGAGCTTTTAAATGTATATGGGGCAGATGTGGTGGTAATTCCGCCGAACTGTCCTCTTCAGAGAGTAGATAGAAAAGACCTTTATTATAAAGACAGACCTACACAGTTTGAAGATGCGATTAAACTTGCTGTGGATACGCATAATACGGGACAGCCAGTTCTTATCGTAGTATCTACGATTGCAGAGACAGAACTTGTATCCCGACTGTTAATGGAAGAGAAGATTGCGCACAGTGTACTTAATGCCAATAATGCCTTCTGGGAGGCGGATATTATCAAAGAGGCTGGACAGTTGAATACGGTAACCGTTGCGACTTCTATGGCGGGCCGTGGTACAGACATTAAGCTTGGTGAAGGCGTAAAAGAGTTAGGCGGGCTTGCTGTTATCGGTATCGGACGAATGAGCAACGTGCGACAGGAACGTCAGGCGAGAGGCCGTGCTGGTAGACAGGGGGACCCAGGCTATAGTCAGTTCTTTGTTTCTTTGCAGGATGAAATCGTTCGACAGAATGGCTTAATTGATACTACGAAGTATGAGGATGGAAAGAAATATATTTCCCAGTCCAGATTAAAACGTGTTATCAATACTGCACAAAAGACCGGAGAAGAGTTTTCGGTTATGTCTCGTAGACAGGCTATGGACTATGACCAGGTATTACAGAGACAGAGAAATTTGATTTATGCGATTCGAGATAATCTCCTAGATGGAGAGGTTATGGAGTATAAGAAAATACGAAACCTTGCAAAAGAGATTATTCGAGAATTTGTTATGGAACAAGAAGTGCATACGATAGAAGGTGTACATCGATTTGTTTTAGATAATATTTCTTATCGTTTGGAGGAAGATTTAACCAAGGAAACACTAAAGGAACGCAAACGATTAGCGAAATATCTTTTAGGCATCGTAAGGAATGGTTTAAATGAGCAGGAAAAGAAATTAGGCGACGAAGAGCTTATGATGGATTTCATGCGTATTGCGACCTTGCAAGCGATAGATGATGCATGGGTAGAGCAGGTAGACTACTTGCAACAGCTTCAGACGGCGGTTTCTGGTAGAGCTTCCGCGCAGAGAAATCTTGTGTTTGAATATCAGACCGATGCCTTAGAATCGTTCCAGAAAATGGAAAAAACTGTTAAGAAAAACATTATTAGAAATATATTGCTTAGTAATGTATATGTGGATGCAGAGGGAGAAATCCAGATTCTGCTTCCTTAGGAGGAACTATGGTTTATAATTTTAACTTAGGAATTGGTTGGGCGAGTAGTGGTGTGGAATATGCACAGACTTATCGTGCCAAAATGCTTCGAAACATTGGTGTGGATGCAAAGTTTGTCTTTACAGATATGTTTCCAAGAGACAATATACAGCATATGACAGAGAATATTGGATTTTTGGATTCTGAGATTATCTGGTTGTATACGTTCTTTACGGATACTAAGATTTCGCCAGTTACCTATACGTTAAGTGATTTGGAAAAGACATTTCCATCTAAGGATTTTTCTTTTTCCAGAGATGGAAAGACTGCGAAATATGTATTCAATGGTATGGATATGTTTTATACCGTATATATGGTTAATGAGGAGGACGACCGTGTTCATCGAGTAGAATTAGTTTCTCATGGTGCTCTTATCCGAAAAGATTATTTTACTTATTGTCGTATCTATTCGGAATACTATGCTCCATTGGATAATAAGGCGCATATGTATCAGCGTCGCTTCTTCAATGAAGATGGAACGGTTGCTTATGATGAAATCAATGATGATGAAGAAGTAATGTACCAATTTCCAGATAAACTGCTTTGTTCAAAAGAAGAGTTTGTAGGATATATGGTATCATGTCTCAATTTGACGAAGGACGATGTAGTGATTATTGACCGTACGACAGGGATTGGTCAGGCAATTATGCAGAATGCAAAAGATGCTCGAATCATCAGTATTATTCATGCCGATCACTTTAGTGAAGGCAGTACCAATGAAGACTATATTCTTTGGAACAACTACTATGAATATGCCTTTTCACAGAGAGAACGCATCTTTGCATATGTTAGTGCGACAGATGATCAGGCAAAACTTGTAACAGAACAGTTTGAAGAATACTTAGAATATACTCCAAACATAGCTACGATTCCTGTAGGTAGTTTGCCAGAATTAAAATATCCAGAAGGGGATAGAAAGCCATATTCCCTTATCACAGCTTCCCGTCTTGCAACTGAAAAGCATGTAGATTGGATTGTAGAAGCGGTAATTAAGGCAAAGAAAGAGATTCCAGAACTTACGCTTGATATATATGGAAAGGGTCCAGAAGAAACGAAAATTCGTGAGATTATGGAAAAACATGAGGCGCAGGACTACGTGAAACTTTGTGGACAGCAGAACCTGGAAGAAGTATACAAAAACTACGAGGCTTACATCGCAGGCTCTACAAGTGAAGGTTTTGGTTTGACCTTGATGGAAGCCGTAGGTTCGGGACTTCCAATTATTGGCTTTGATGTGCGCTATGGAAATCAGAATTTTATTGACCACGAAGAGAATGGTTACAAGATACCAGTTCATGACCGTATGGAAAGTAGCGAACGTATCGAGAAACTTGCCGAAGCAATTGTTCGTATGTTTAAAGAAGCTGATATGGAGGCATTCCATAAGCATGCATACGAAAAGGCAGAAAACTATCTAACAACAGAGGTGGAAAAAAGATGGGCGACTCTATTAAAACAGACAAAGTAGTATTACTTTTTGATGTATATAACCAGGATAGTATAAATTTACATACCTCTTTCAAATTAGCTGGAAAAGATTATCTTGCAGCGGTAATTGATGATGATGGATTTTTACCAGAAGGAGTATTGTCCATTTACGGATATTTCCTTGGAGAATTTGAAAAAAGTGAGAGAGTAACTGGAAAACCTAGATATTTTAATCAGATTCAGGTTCCGGATTTTTGGGAAATCAGTGCCAGCAATAGTGGCGGAAAAGTACATGACTTAAACAAGGAACGTGCACGTATTTTCTATGCGGAACCAAAGCACAAACGACTGATTAAGGTAGTGGACTGGTATGATGACAAGGGTGTGGTACGCTCCAGCGACCATTATAATAGACAGGGCGCTTTATATGCTAGAACGACTTTCAATAAGAAAGGTCAGAGAGTAAACAAGTCATATTTCGATGCCAAAGGCAGAGAAATTATTATGGAAAACTACGTTACCAAAAACATTATTTTAAATGACGGTGATATTGTTAGAATATTCAATAATAAACTGGATTTCGTAGTATACTTCTTTGAAAAAGCTGGATTAAAAGACCATAGAATTTTCTTTAATACCTTATCAACTGCATTCTTTGTATCTCAGAGAGTGGGTGGGGAAGAAAAGAACGATGTCTTATTCTGGCAGGAACCAAAAAGAGATGATATTCCAGGAAATATGCAGGTGATCTTAAACGGCCAGTCTTCCCGTACAAGCAAGATTATGGTGCAGAAAAAAGATGCCTATGAGAAGCTTTTGGCATTAGGTGCAAATCCTAAGATGTTAAATTCTCTGGGATATATTTATCCATTTGAAAAAGAGAATCAGCATAGACCAGAAGTGCTTATTTGTACAAACTCAGACCGTATTGCACACATTGAGAAAATCGTAGAAGCACTTCCAGAGCTTCATTTTACAATTACTGCTATAACAGAAATGTCTTCGAAACTTATGAGCATGGATAAGTATAGTAATGTAAGCTTGTATCCAGGTGTAAAAATGCATGTTTTAGAAGAGTTGTTTAAAGGTTGTGATTTCTATCTGGATATTAACCATGAGTCAGAAATTGTATCTGCAGTTCGAACAGCTTTCCTTCATAATCACTTGATTATGGGCTTTAGAGAAACGCTTCATAATCCTGCATATATTGCAGAGGAACATATCTATGCAATGGAAAATGCGGATCAGATGATTTCGGATTTGAAGGGAATCTTCTTAGATCCAAATCTTATTGATGAACATGTGAGATTACAGCAGGAAGCTGCTATGTTGGAAGATGCAGATACCTATGGAGAAATCTAAAAATAGTGTGGAAAATTTTTGAGTAATATATTACAATATTAGATAGCGTAAATAAAAATATTATTTTTTATAAAAGGAGAACGAAATATGAGACTTTCACCATTACAGACAGCAAGATATGAATACGCTCCTAAGCTTCCAGGTATGCTTAGAAACGGTATTGCAGATATCTGTGTAAACGAAGGTGCTGAAACACAGTCAGTAGCTGACCAGGAAAAAATTGCAGCACTTTTCCCAAATACTTATGGTAAAAAAGAAATCACATTTGCAAAAGGACAGAACACAGCAGATGGAAAAATCCACAAAGTAGGTGTTATCCTTTCAGGCGGACAGGCACCAGGTGGACACAACGTAGTATGTGGTCTTTATGATGCTATCAAAGCTACAAATCCAGAAAACGAATTATACGGATTCAAGGGCGGCCCAAGCGGTCTTATTGAAGATGATTACATCATCATGACAGACGAATACATTAACCAGTACAGAAATACAGGTGGTTTCGATATCATCGGTTCTGGTAGAACAAAACTTGAAACAAACGAACAGTTCGCTATCGTAGCAGAAGTTTGTAAGAAACACGGCATCACAGCTCTCGTTATCATTGGTGGTGATGACTCAAATACAAATGCAGCTGTTCTTGCTGAATACATGGCAGCAAACAACACAGGTGTACAGGTTATTGGATGTCCTAAGACTATCGACGGTGACTTAAAGAACGAAGATATCGAATGTTCTTTCGGTTTCGATACAGCTACAAAGACATATTCAGAAATTATCGGTAACATCCAGAGAGATGCAAATTCAGCTAAGAAATACTGGCACTTCATCAAAGTTATGGGACGTTCAGCTTCTCACGTAGCTTTAGAATGTGCTCTTGAAACACAGCCAAACATCTGCTTAATTTCAGAAGAAGTAGCAGCTAAGAAGATGTCACTTTCAGCAATCGCTGATTACATTGCAGATGCTGTTGCAGCTAGAGCAGCAAAAGGCATGAACTTTGGTGTAGCTATCATTCCTGAAGGTGTAGTAGAATTCGTTCCAGAATTCTCTGTACTTATCGCAGAAATCAACGAACTCCTTGCTGGTGCAAAAGCAGATGCTTTCAATGCACTTCCAACATGGGCTGAAAAATATGCATTCATCGAAGCTGGTCTTACAAAAGAATCTATGGAAGTATTTGCAATCCTTCCACAGACAATTCAGCAGCAGTTATTCCTTGAAAGAGATCCACACGGAAACGTACAGGTTTCTCTCATCGAATCAGAAAAATTATTCTCAGCTTTAGTTGCTGACAAACTTGCAGCTAGAAAAGCAGCTGGTACATACAACGGTAAATTCGGTGCATTACACCACTTCTTAGGATACGAAGGAAGATGTGCATTCCCATCTAACTTTGACTCAGATTACTGCTACTCATTAGGATACAATGCATTCATGCTTATCCAGTATGGTTACACAGGTTACTTATCAAAGATTTCTAACCTTTCAGAACCAGCAAATGATTGGGTTGCAGGTGGTATGCCAATCACAAAGATGATGAACATGGAAAGACGTCACGGCGAAGATAAACCAGTTATCAAAAAAGCTCTCGTAGAACTTGATGGTGCTCCATTCAAATACTTCGAAGCTCACCGTGAAGAATGGGCTGAAAACACATGCTTCGTATATCCAGGTGCTATCCAGTACTACGGACCAACAGAAGTTTGTGATATCACAACAGTGACACTTGCTCTTGAACAGGGTAAAATGAAATAATTTTAAATAATTTATTCAGATGCTCGGTAGCTTGTCTATCGGGCATCTTTTTTATAAATAAATATTGATATTTCTTTAACAATCTAGTAAAATTATTCTATTGTGATTTACATAAAGGAGGAATAATATGTATCCAATCGTGAGAAAAGAAGTCCTCGCAGACCAGATTGTGCTTATGGATATCAAAGCACCTATGGTAGCTAGAAAATGTTTGCCAGGACAGTTTATTATTGCAAAAACAGATGAAATCGGAGAGCGTATTCCACTTACCATCTGTGATTATGATAGAGAAGCAGAGACCGTGACTATCGTAGTACAGACTATTGGTGCTGGTACAAAGCGTATGATGGATTTAAACGAAGGTGACGAACTCATGGACTTCGTAGGTCCACTTGGCTGTGCTTCAGAACTTTGTGAAGAAAAGAATTTAGAAGAAACAAAACAGAAAAAGATTCTTTTTGTAGCAGGTGGTCTTGGTATTGCACCAGTTTACCCACAGGTAAAATGGCTTCATGAACATGGCGTAGAAGTAGATGTAATCATGGGTTGCCGTAACAAAGACCTTTTATTCTACATTGATGAGATGAAAGCAGTTGCAAAGAACGTATATGTTGCAACAGATGATGGCTCTTATGGTTTCCATGGTAATGGTTGTGCACAGCTTCAGGCTCTTTATGATGAAGGTGTAAGATATGACCAGTGTGTAGCAATCGGACCAATGATTATGATGAAATATACTGCATTACTTACTAAAGAGCTCGGAATTCCGACGATTGTTTCTATGAACCCTATCATGGTAGATGGAACAGGTATGTGTGG
>JAZKYR010000106.1:0-9548 GCA_045612245.1 Agathobacter sp. | reverse complement strand
TGGCTCCAATAATTTTGGGAAATATAAATACATAATGTGTGTAGTGCCTAAAAATAGTATAAAATCAATAAAAAACATGGTAGAAGATAGCGACAAATCCAAAGCCGGGAGCGTGAAGGTGGACGTACTGTAGGTTCTGGTCGTGTTGCTACAATCGTAGAATAATCGCGATTAAGCGGACTGAGAAAACGCAATAACAAAAGGGACTTCCTGTTTACACGAAAGTCCCTTTTTATTGTGTTTAATAAATAGTTGGAAAGGTAGAATAATTATGGAAGAAAGATCAAAGAAAAAAGTAGCATTTATCTGTGTTCACAATTCCTGTCGCAGCCAGATTGCGGAGGCATTAGGAAAACATTTAGCTTCTGATGTGTTCGAATCCTATTCAGCGGGAACAGAAACAAAACCACAGATTAATCAAGATGCTGTTCGTATTATGAAAGAAATATATGGAATTGATATGGAACAGACGCAGTATTCCAAATTGATTTCAGACATTCCAAATCCGGATGTAGCCATTTCGATGGGATGTAATGTGGGATGTCCGTTTATTGGAAGAGCATTTGATGATAATTGGGGATTGGAAGATCCTACGGGAAAATCCGACGAAGAATTTAAGATGATTATTAAAGAAATTGAAAATAAGATATTGCAGTTAAAAGATAACTTGATGTAAAAGAAAAGGTCTTGGACAAACAGTCCAAGACCTTTTTTCTTTAAAATACACCAGTAATAAAAATTTCTAATCCGATTACAATTAAAATGATACCACCTGCGATAGTCGCTTTATTAGCAAAGAGTGTACCAAATTTCTTTCCAAGACCAAGTCCAAAGAAGCAGATGAAGAATGTCAATACACCGATAATAAGAGCTGCTACAACCGCCATGAGCAAACCATATTCAGCGATAGTGAAGCCTACAGATAAAGCATCGATAGATGTAGCGATACCCTGCACCATAAGTGCCTTAAAGCCAACTTCTGTTTTTTCGATTTCTTCTTCTTTGTTTTGGATACCATCCTTTAACATGTTGCCGCCAATGAAGCAAAGTAAGATAAGAGCAATCCAAGGAATAAAGGTTTCAAATACTTTAAAATACTGTAATACGGTATGCACACATACCCAACCGATAAATGGCATAAGCGCCTGGAAGCCTGCGAATGTACCAGCGATTTGACACATACGCCCTTTTTTCATTGTAGGCTCATTTAAACCATTTGCTAATGATACCGAAAAAGCATCCATAGCCAAACCGATACCTAACATTGCACTGTTAACAAAGAACATAAAATTCCATTCCATTTTTATCTCTCCTTTATAAACACGTTGTAGACTTTACCATTACAGGTGTAATTTGTCAACACCTATATTGACAAATTAAAAGATAAGAATATAATATAAATTGATTTATATAAACAGATTTATGTAAAAGGATTTATATTATAAGGAGGGGGATATATGGCAAGAAAAACACAGATTAGCAAAGAAGTAATCTTAGAAGCTGCATTTAATATGTTGGTTCGTGACGGATATGCATCTATCAATATAACCAGATTGGCAAAAGAAATTGGTTGTTCTACTCAGCCAATTGCATGGCACTTTGGCAATATGGATGGTTTGAGAGACGCTTTATTGGAGCATTGTCTGATGTTTTTAAAGGATCTCTATGTAGTAGATGGGGAAAATATAGAGACGGTATTAGAAGGAATCGCTTTTCGCTATGTAGTGGTGGCATTTGATTATCCAAACCTTTATAAATATTTATACATGACAGAACAAGAAGGTAAAAAAATAGCATCTGCTGCACAGGGGCTTCGTGCAGAAAATCACGACAAGGTTGTGCAGATGCTGGAAAAAGAACATGGAATCTCAGCAGAAAACGCGGATAAATATTTATTAAATATGCAGTTGTATGTACACGGGATTGCATCGTTTACAGCAAATAAAATAGGGTTTCAATCAAAAGAAATGATTATGCAAATGATTCATGAAGCAAGTGAAGCTTTTATAAAGCAGCTTAAGTAGAAAAGGAAAAAGAGGGAGAACATATGAAGATTATTAGAAACATGAGCATCAAGTGGAAGGTTTCGCTTCCAATTATTATTTTGGCATTACTGTTATTTATCACATGTCTACAGTCGAATATTGCAAATTCGATGATGATGGATTATTCTACCCAGATATCAGAAAGTCTTGCAGAAATGACTCCTGAGGTGCAGGCAATTTTTGATAAACAGGAAGCGCTTTACGAGGGAATGAAGTCGTCCAATACGGTAAAAATAGTGATTGCCGTACTTGTCACTTTCCTTTTGCTTGTAATATCGCAAGTAGGTTTATTAAAACCAATGCTTCGCATGCAAAATAAATTAAATAAGATTATACAAGATATGGAAGACGGTCATGCTGATTTGTCTGAACGAGTAGAAGTAAGAGGCAAGGATGAAATTGGTCAGCTTGCACAAGGCATTAATTCATTTGTTGGCGCGTTGGAAGATGTGATGCATCAGGTGATGTCAAATTCGGAGAAGTTACACGAGGTAACGAACAATGTATCTCAGCGTGTGATAAATGTAAATGAAAACTCCTCAGATATTTCTGCCAGTATGCAGGAATTATCTGCTACGATGGAAGAAATATCCGCTTCTATTGTATCAATTAACCAGGGCACGAGAGATGCAAACGATAAAGTGGATGTATTAGCGGATGCATCTAAAGATTTGGTAGGTTATGCAGACACAATGGAACAAAGAGCTGCGGAATTGGAAAATAGAGCAATAGAAAATAAACAGAACACCAGTGACATCGTGGAAGAAAATGTTAAAAAGTGGAAAAAAGCTGCAGATGATAGCAAGCAGGTAGAACGTATTAATGAACTTACCAATGACATTTTAAGCATTTCGAGTCAGACAAATTTACTTGCATTGAATGCTTCGATTGAAGCGGCAAGAGCTGGAGAAGCTGGAAGAGGATTTGCTGTAGTAGCAGATGAAATTCGTCAGCTTGCAGACTCCAGTAGAGAGACGGCAGACAGCATTCAGGAATTGAATAAAATGGTGACCCTGGCAGTAAATGAATTAGTAAACAGCTCAAGTTTTATTGTTTCTTATATAAATGAGACAATTATGCCAGACTATGATGGTTTTGTGGATTCTGGAAAACAGTATCGACAGGATGCAGAATATGTAAATGGTGTTGTAACAGAGTTTAGTGGCATGGCAGAACAGTTGAAACTGTTAGTGGATAATATAAACGGAACCGTTTCTGATATTGCGACAGCGATAGAAGGAAGTGCGGAATGTGTATCCGATGCAGCAGCAAACACTGCGACTCTTGCAGAAGATGTAAAGGTGGTTGCAGACGAAATGGGAGAGAACAAGGTCATTGCAGATGAATTGTATTCTGAAACAGAACGATTTGTGGGAGCTTCCGAGTAAAACTCGGGAGCTTTTGCTCGGCAAAGAAAAACTTGCACAATCATACAAAAAGAGATAAAATGTTTCTTGTGATTGTTAAAAAAATAACCAAGAACGGGGAAAAGGAAATGGCAAAAGTTAAAAAGACTAAAAAAATAAAAGACAATTCGATTGCAGGCCGCATTAAAAATGCGATGGTAAAATCTAGTACCATTTGTCTTGCGATTTTAGGTGTAGTGTCTTTGGCGTGCAGTATTTTGATGTCAAAAATGATTATCGAAAATGATTTGACAGAAATTGCAAAAATCTCTGCAAATTTAGTAGCAGAAGAAATTGCCGGCATGAAGGATATTACATATGAAATCGGATGCAATCCAGTGCTTGCATCTAAGGAATATAGTAATGAAGAAAAGATTGCTATGTTACAAAGCAAGGTTGCACAGTATGGCTACACAGGCTGTGGTTTAACCATGGAAGATAACATGGATATCGTTAGCGGATGGGATTGTACGACTCAGGATACCGTAGTGCAGGCTCTTGCAGGAAATGTATATTTCTCTGAACCAAAGATTAAAGAAGGTGGTCCATTAACTTCTTATTTCTCTGCGCCACTGTGGAAAGACGGTATCGCAAATAGTGAGATTATCGGTACGGTAATCTTTATGTCGAATGACTATTTCTTGCAGGATATGGTAAAGAAAATCTCTTTGAGTGAATCTTGTCAGACTATCATGCTCGACCAGCATGGAAATACTATTGCAGATTCTTCACAGGATGGATTAAAAGAAATTGTAAATGTGATTGAGCTGGCAAAAAAAGATAGCAATTATAAAGACCTTGCATCACAGTATGAAAAGATGGTAGCTCAGAAAACAGGATTTGACAGCTATTCACATGCAGGTTCAACCCGTTATATCGCATATGCTCCAATTGAAGGAACCGATGGCTGGAGTTTGGCAGTAACTATTAGTCAGGCGGACAATGCAGGAGCATTCTTAAGCAGTATGATTGGTATTATTATTGTAATGGCAGTTGCAATTGCGATGTCAATTAAGATAGCAGGACAGCTTGGAAGAAATATTGCGGCTCCAATTGATGCATGTGCAGAAAGAATCAAACTTCTTGCAGAAGGTGATTTACATACAGAAGTAGTCGTTGATAGCTCATTAAAAGAAGCAGAGGTATTAACAACTGCAGCGAAAGAATTGACCATTAGTCTTAGTGCTTTGATTGAAGATATGGATTATCTTTTATCTGAATTTGCCAGAGGTGAATTTACTTCTAAGAGCAAGAGTGAAGAAAGTTACATTGGTGACTTTGAACATCTCTTAACATCTGTAAGAGAACTTCGCGTAAGATTGAGTGAAACATTACATCACATCCAGGAATCTGCAACTCAGGTTATGCATGGTTCTAACCAGATGGCAAACAGCTCACAGGATCTTGCTGATGGTGCGGCAAACCAGACAGATGCAGTTCACGCTCTTACACAGACAATTATGGATATTGCAGATGGCGTTGGTGCCAATGCACAGCAGAGCCGTGTAGCACTTGCGAAGATGGATGAAGTAGAAAAAGCTACTATGGAAAGTAACGAAGAAATGTCAAATATGACAGCTGCTATGGAACGTATTTCTTCGACCTCTATGGAAATTGCAAACATCGTTACAGAAATTGAAAATATTGCATCTCAGACAAATCTCTTATCGCTCAACGCTTCTATCGAAGCTGCCAGAGCAGGGGAAGCAGGAAGAGGATTTGCAGTAGTAGCTGAAGAAATTCGTAAGCTTGCAGAAAGCAGCTCGCAGTCTGCGTTAAATACAAAGACATTGATTGAAGCATCTATTACAGAAGTAGAAGTGGGTAATCAGATTACAGAACGTACAGCAGAGTCGCTTAAGAAAGTAGTAGAAATCTTGGCAGAGGTTCGTCAAGACACAGAAGAAACTGCAAGACTTTCCGAAGAACAGGCAGATGCTATGCGCGCGATTGAAACAGAAATTAGTCAGATTACGGATGTTGTTCAGAACAACTCTGCAACAGCACAGGAATCTTCTGCAGTATGTGAAGAATTAACAGCACAGGCTATGAGCTTAAATGAATTAGTAGAAGAATTTTCAATTGCATAAAATATACTAGTAAAAGGGTTGCTATTGCAACCCTTTTTTGTTGATTCTGGATTGTGCAATTGATATAATAGATGAAGTTGTAAAATAAAACGAAAGAAGAAAATAGAAATGGATGGAAATAATAAAGGATTAACAAAAAAACACTTATTGGGATATACATTCGGTGATTTTGGGGAATGTATGACCTTTTCCATCATGGGAAGTTTTTTAACTAGATATTATGTAAATGTAGCAATGATTGACATGGGTGTGTTAGCAGTGCTTACCCTGGTTTGGAAAATTTGGGATACCATTAGCAATCCAATCGTGGGTATGTTCATGGATAAAATGTTTGCCAAGAAGAAGTTTAAAGATGGCAAATTCCGTCCTTGGATGCTTCGAGCTACACCGCTTGTAGCGATTACGGCAATTCTTGTATTTACAGCTCCTAATTTTGTGGACGGAGCAGCGAAATTGGTTGTGATATTTACTTCCTATCTGCTTTATGAATTGGCATATAACCTTTTTAATATTCCGTATGGAAGTTTGCTTGCGGCTATGGCAAAAACGGATGAAGAACGTGCAAAACTTTCTTCGGCTCGTGGAGCAGGTGGAATGCTGGGCTCCATGATTCCAATGATGCTTTTTCCAATTATTATCTCCGCATTCGAGAACAATCCTCAGTTTGGGTATGGTGTCGGGGTAATAGTAGCGGCAGGAGTAGGTTTTATCTTCTGTTTTTTAAGTTACTATTTTACAGAAGAGCGTTGTACTACAGAGACAAACAGTAAACCAGAAGAAGTAAAAATTACTGATATTTTTGAAACGCTTGCAAAAAACAGAGCGGTCATGGCGTTGTGTATCCATGGTGTTTGTCAGGGGCTCATGATGGCGATTTCTCAGACCATGGGAACATACATGTTTTCAGATGTATTAGGAAATCTTGCTCTTATGAGTATGAGTACGATGATTACAATGCCATTTAGTGTATTAACGCTTGTGGTTGCGCCAAAGCTCGTACAGAAAATGGGCAGTATTAATTTGATAAAACGTGCATCCGTGCTTGGAGCAGTTACATATGTTGTGTTATTTGTTTTGCATGTCACTACCAATATCAATGTTTGGACACATATTATTTTGACTGCAATCGCCGGCGTGTTTACTGGTGTTGGAAATATGATGCAGTGGGGATTGGTAGGCTCTGCGATTGATTATAATGAACGTTTATTAGGTAAGCGTACGGAGGGAACTATTTACGGAACCTTTAATATGATTCGCCGCCTGGGACAGGCGATTGGTTCGTCAGGTGCAGTAGCATTATTAGGCGTTGTTGGATATAATGTAGCGCTGTCAAATATGGGAATGCCACAAAGTCCAACTACGATTTTAGGAATCAAAGCTCTCTGTATCTTAGCACCTGCAGTTTCTGCAATGGGTAGCTGGGCGGCATTTAAATTTGTATGGAAGATGGATCGCTCATAAAATTATTTGGTTCTGCACAGACTAATGGAAAAAGTTAGTAATGCAGGAGGCTTTATATGAAGTCATTGTGGAGTGAAACAACAGAGTTGCCAAAACGAAATTCGTTGGAAGGAGATCTTCGTGTACAGAACGTAGTAATTGGTGCTGGAATGGCAGGCATTTTGATTGCCTATTTTTTGCAGGAAAAGGGACAAGAGGTGATTGTTCTAGAGGCAAATGAAATTGCTAGCGGACAGACGAAAAACACGACAGCAAAGATAACTAGCCAGCATGGTCTTATCTATCATGATTTAATAAAAAAGACTGGAATAGAAAGAGCGACGGCATATGCTCGTGCAAACGAAAAAGCCATTCAATTATATAATGAGATTATTACAAAAGAAGGAATTGCTTGTCATTTTGAGGAGCATCCTTCTTTTTTATATTCACAAAAAGAGGACGGGGTTGCAAAGCTAAAAAAAGAGTCACAGGCTGCAAGAGCATTGGGAATAAAAGCAGAATATATACGAGGCGAAAAGATGGAGGAATTGCCTTTTGGTGTAATGGGAGCAGTGAAATTTGAAAATCAGGCGCAGTTCCATCCACTAGAATTTATCCAAAAAATTTCGGAGAAACTAACGATTTATGAACATACAAAGGTATTGGAGGTGGATGGATATTTTGTGATCACAGATAAGCATGTCGTTGTGGCAGACAATGTGATATTTGCGACACACTATCCGTTTCCAATTGTACCGGGATATTATTTTATGCGACAGCATCAGAGCAGAAGCTATGCAATCGCAATAGAAGGGAAAGGCGTACCAAAGAATCTTGAGGGCATGTATTATGGGATTGACAGGGATGGCTTATCGCTTCGTAGCGCAGAGGGAAAATTGATTGTTGGAGGAAGTTCGCATCGTACCGGAAAGTGTTTTCAGACAGGACCATTTTGTCATCTGCGAAAAGAGATAAAAAGATTTTATCCTAAGGCGAAAGAAGTGGCATATTGGGCTGCACAGGATTGCATGCCACATGATGGAATCCCTTTTATTGGAAGATTTTCTATAAAGCATGAAAACTGGTATGTGGCCACGGGATTTCAGAAGTGGGGAATGACAACAGCGATGGTTGCCGCGATGATTATTAGTGATGAAATTACAGGGAAAGAAAATCCATATGCGAAGGTATTTTCTCCCCAACGATTTTTAGTGCGAGCAGGATACAAAAATTTTCTAATAGATATATGGGAAAGTGTTGTTGGATTGGGACGAGGCATATTTGAAAAAGAGGAGAGGAAGTGTCGTCATATGGGCTGTGCTCTGGAGTGGAATGAAGAGGAACAGAGCTTTGATTGTGCCTGTCATGGGTCACGTTATACAAAGGAGGGTAAGTTGATAGATGGGCCTGCCCAGATGAACTTAAAAAAAAGATAAATTGTGCAAAACTTTATAGGCAAAAGAATATTCTTGTGTTAGAATAGAGTATTATTAGGGGAAGTCTACTCTAGGGGTAGAAAACATGTATTGGGGGATTTACATATGTACGTATTATTCTTATTGGCGTGGATTATTTTTAACGGCAATATTACGTTGGAGATTTTAATTTTTGGCGTAGTAATTGCAGCGTTAATGCTTCTTTTTATGTGCAAATTTATGGACTATAGTTTGCAAAAAGAAATTAACGTTTATAAAAAATCCATTTGGTTTCTTGCATATGTTGTTTTGCTAATTCGTGAAATTATCAAAGCAAATCTTGCGATTATCCCAAAGATTTTAACAATTGAAGAAGAGATGGATCCTGTGATTGTAAAATTCCGTACAAGTCTTAAGTCGGATTTTACAAAAATGCTATTGGCTAATTCCATTACGCTTACACCAGGAACGATTACCGTTGCTTTGGAGGATGATGAATACACCATTCATTGTCTGGATACGAGTCTTGCAGAAGGTCTGGAGAATTCAGATTTTGAAAAGGCTTTAAAGAAGTTGGATGAGGAGGAATAGCAAATGGCATTAGCACAACAGTTTGAGTGGGTATTTCATATTGTATTAATTATATTAGCAGTGATGCTGTTGCTGTGTCTGATTCGTGCGGTAATTGGACCTCGTATCGCAGATCGTTTGGTTTCTATTAACATGATGGGAACTGTGATTATGTGTATGATTGTAATTCTTGGTGTGATTTTGGAAGAAGGATATTTAGCAGATATTGCACTTATCTATGCGATGATCAGTTTTCTTGCTGTAGTGGTACTGACAAAGGTTTACACAGGGGTGTATTTACAGCAGAAGGCTGAAAAAGAGAAAAAGGAGGAGAACTAATATGGAATGGATTTGTTTTATTTTAGGGATTGCATTTATTCTTATGGGGCTTCTCGTATTTGTAGTACAGTTAATTGGAGTATATAAATTTAGATATATTTTGAATCGTATGCATGCAGCTGGCATGGGGGATACCATGGGTATTTCATTGTGCCTAATCGGTGCGATGTTTATTTTCGGGTGGAGTTTTACTTCGTTGAAAATTGCACTCATCGTAGCTTTTTTATGGCTAGCATCTCCAGT
>JAZKYR010000105.1:0-26583 GCA_045612245.1 Agathobacter sp. | reverse complement strand
AACTTTAGATAGCGCATTACGTAGATTTAAAAGAAACTGTGCAAAAGCAGGTATCCAGCAGGAGATTCGTAAACGTGAACATTACGAAAAACCATCAGTAAAGCGCAAAAAGAAATCTGAAGCAGCTAGAAAGAGAAAATTCAACTAATTAATATGAATTTCAAAGGAACTTCGCGTAAGCGAGGTTCCTTTTTTTTGCAAAAAACTATTGAAAAACATTTTAAATTCACTTAGGCTTATTACATGGACGTCCAAATCTTATGAAAATTTGAAAGTGAGATATGGTTTTATGAATAGAGAAGAATTACATGATTTGATAGAAAAACAACAGCCCAATATATGTCAGGTTGTAGCTTATAAAGATGGAGAGAAAGTATATTCGGATTGCTGGAATGACTATAAATCAGATGATTGTACACACATTATGTCTGCGACTAAAAGCATTATGGCTATACTTATCGGGATTGCAATAGATAAAGGCCAAATAGGAAGTGTAGATGATAAAGTGTTGGATTATTTCCCAGATTATAAACTGAAAAGAGGGGAAAAGACCATTCAACTAGTTACAATAAAGCATTTATTAACTATGAGAGCCCCATATAAGTGTAAGGGGGATCCTTGGTCTAAGGTGTGTTCCAGCGATAATTGGACATATGCTTCTCTTGATTTTTTAGGAGGCAGAAAAGGCTTAACAGATGAATTCAATTATCAAACAGTGTGTCTGCATATCCTTACGGGAATTCTGTATAAGGCAACAGGTATGAAGACTGTAGATTATGCAAATAGATATCTGTTTGAACCATTAGGTATTAGACAACATAAAAATTATTATGTGGAAACAGCAGAAGAACACAAGGCATTTACTATTGGGAAGTTGCCAAAAGAACATATTTGGTTTTGCGATACAGATGGATTAGGAACTCCAGGATATGGTCTTTGTATGTCTGCAGAAGATATGGCAAAAATTGGATTGTTGTGTTTAAATAATGGTAGGTTCAATGATAAACAAATCGTATCTTCCAACTGGATTGAAGAAATGACAAATCCTAGAATCGTGGAAAGCAATCAGTTTAGGGGAATGGAATACGGCTATCTGTGGTGGATTATTAACCGTGAAAAGAATATCTATGCTGCAATAGGAAATAGTGGGAATGTAATTTATATCCATCCAGAAAAGAAAGTTGTGGTAGCGGTAGCTTCTTACTTTAAACCTACGATATTTGACAGAGTTGATTTCATACAGGAATGTATCGAGCCATTTATTAGTGCCTAAAAAGGAGAGAAAATGAAGTTTAATGTAAATGAATTAAAATGGACAAGAGAGCCAGCAGACTATAAGATTTCAGAGGAGTGTATTGAGATTATTACAAATCCACATACGGATTTATGGCAGAGAACATATTATCATTTTCGAAATGATAATGCTCCAGTACTTCAGATGGAAACCGAAGAAAAATATTTCTCATTTACTGTAAAAACCGAATTTGAAAGCAAGCATAGATTTGATCAGTGTGGTATCGTCTTAGTAGAAGAGAAGATGACTATTGTATCGAATGTTCAGAAGATGGAGTGACATTTAAACAGATGCGCGTATGTCATATGTGGAATGGAGCGGGAAAGATTCAATTTGGAATCTATGCCTGCAGTCCAGAAGAATCGTCATTTAAAGCGACATTTACAAATATGGAATTAGGCGAATGTAAATGGTTGACACATGACGGACAGCAGCCAGATGAGGAGTAAAAATGAGTTTAGTATTACAGCAGGGGCGTCCAGCGGACACCTCAGGTAGATTAGAAAAAGAAATACGTACATATGATTTACTGGATTCCTTAGGAATTGCCTATGAACGAGTAGATCATGAAGAAGCAAATACAATGGAGGCCTGTGCAGCAGTAGATGAAGTGCTTGCACCAGCCGTTATTTGCAAAAATTTATTCTTATGCAATACACAGAAAACGAAGTTTTACCTGCTTATGATAAAAAATGATAAGAAGTTTAAGACGAAAGAGATTTCAAAGCAGATTAATAGTGCGCGTCTTTCGTTTGCACCGCCAGAATTTATGGAAGAATATCTGGATATCACACCAGGTTCTGCTAGTGTCATGGGACTTATGAATGATAAGGAAAATCAGGTGACTTTACTTGTAGACGAGGATGTGCTTGCAGCGGAGTATTTTGGCTGTCATCCATGTATCAATACATCTAGTTTACGTTTAAAAGTAGAGGATGTATTTGGAACGTTCTTAGAGGCTGTAAATCATGAGTATTTCACTGTAAAATTGGTGGGCGAAGAGTAATAGATAAGGAAATTAAAATAACATGGGAACAATTACAACGTATTCAGGTCATAAATTTGACCCAATCAATCCTGACAAGGATGTGTTGGATATTAGAGACATTGCGCACGCATTGTCTCTGACTTGTCGTGGAAATGGACATGTAAAGCAGTTTTATTCAGTTGGACAGCACTGCATTATGTGTGCCAAGGAAGCTGCTGCAAGAGGATATTCTAAAAGAGTAATATTGGGATGTTTGCTTCATGATGCAAGCGAAGCTTATATGTCGGATGTACCTCGTCCGTTCAAAGAAATGCTTCCAGAATATGTGGCGTTAGAAGAAAAATTAATCGATTTAGTATATACAAAGTTCTTAGGTGGTCGTTTAACAGAGGAAGAAAAGAAGTTGGTAAACAAAGTAGACGATGAAGTGCTCTATTTTGATATGCTAGAACTCTTTGGTGTGGTCTGGGGTGATTATGTGCCAGTGCTTGAAATAGAACCTAGTTATATAGTCCGTCCATTTGAAGAAGTAGAGAAGGAATATTTGGATTTATTTGAAAAATGGTACGAAAACTAAAATGACACGAATCGTATCACGAATGTGACGGTCTGTTTCTCGTCAATCGTTCTTTTTCTTGTTACTTTTAGATATGCCGATAGGCAAGATTTTAAAAGTGAAAGGATAAAGAGAAATGAGACAGAATGAAAAACGTATATTGTTGTTAGGGATTGGTTTAGTTATAGCATTTGTTGTATGGACAGCCATGATTTTGTTTGTGGATGTGCAGCCTTTAGGACAGAACGGAACCAATATTGGGTTTGCTACAATTAATCTCTGGTTTCATAAATTAACCGGAGTGCATATGAATATCTATATTATTACGGACTGGTTGGGACTGGTGCCAATATTCGTATGTATGGTGTTCGGTTGTATTGGTTTAGGGCAGCTGGTTCAGAGAAAATCCTTGTTTAAAGTGGATTATGATATTCTGGCTTTAGGTGTATATTATATTGTAGTGATTTTGGGATATCTTATATTTGAAATGATTCCAATCAATTACAGACCGATATTGATTGAAGGAATTATGGAAGTGTCGTATCCATCATCTACGACACTGCTTGTACTTAGTGTAATGCCAACTCTTATTTGTCAGGCAAATAGAAGAGTGAAGCATGCTAGGATTAAAAAACTAATTGTTGTTTTAACAATATGTTTTATGGCATTTATGGTTGTCGGAAGACTGATTGCAGGTGTACATTGGTTTACGGATATTGTAGGTGGAGTTTTACTGAGTGCGGGACTGTTTTATATTTATAAAGCTGTGGTTCTGTTAAAAGAAAACTAATTGGAGGTTTTTGTATGGAATTTCATGAAAAACTTCAGGAATTAAGAAAGAAAAGAGGACTTACCCAGGAAGAGTTAGCAGAAAGTTTGTATGTATCTAGAACAGCTATTTCCAAATGGGAATCAGGAAGAGGATATCCAAGTATTGATTCTTTAAGAGAAATATCGAGTTTCTTTTCGGTGTCAATTGATGATTTGCTTTCAGGAGATAAACTTCTTTCAATTGCAGAGAAAGAAAACAAATCCAATATGCGTAGCATGTGTGATTTGCTACTTGGAATTGTAGATATATGTTCCTTTCTTTTGATTATATTGCCGCTTTATCCGAATGTGGTAGATGATTATATATATTCCGTGAATTTGTTTGATTATACGCAGAACAATGTGTTACTGCGTATAATTTACTGGGGATTATTTCTGGCTATTATAGTAAATGGAGTAGTAAAGTGTATACTTACCCAACGAAAAGTAGAGCAAGGACAAAGAATATTGACTCTTTGTTCTATGGGAATTAGCATTTTCACTGTTTTATTTTTAGCATTAACAAGAGAGGTGTACGCAATCGTAGTTGCTTTTCTTTTATTGGTGATAAAAGGTGTGTTACTTTTAAAATATAAAACGTTGTAAAACCATGTACAAAAGTACATGGTTTTCTTTTTTATGAAATTATGTAAAGTTAACTTGACATAACAAAGTCGAGGTGTTATATTGAAGACAAAGAAAGGTAAAGCAAACTTTACATAAGCGTTTGGATAGGAGGTCGCCGTGAAGAATAGAATAGAAGAAATACGTAAAGAAAAAGGTATCCGACAGGAAGAATTTGCAAAAAGCATGGGAGTATCCAGACAGACGATTAGTTCGCTGGAAAACGGACGATATAATCCATCCATTATACTGGCGTATAAAATTGCACAGTATTTTGGAATGACGATTGAAGAAGTATTTGTATTTGAAGAGGAAGATTTGAAATAGGAGGATAAGAACATGAAAGAAAGAAAAATTTGGGTTGCAATAATTTATGTAATCGTTGGTATCGTTTTACTTGGATTAGCTTGTTTTGAAATATTAGATGAATTTTGGAGTGGTATGGGTTCTGCACTTGCGGTAATAGGAATGATTCGTTTGGTTCGTTACCATCGCTTCAATAAAAATGAAGCGTATCGCGAAAAAATGGAAATTGAAGCAAATGATGAAAGAATTCATTTTATTCGAAATAAGGCATGGGCTTGGGCTGGATATTTATTTGTAATCATTATGGCAGTTCTAACAATTGTATTTAAAATAATCGGACAGGATGTTTTAATGATGGCTGCATCAAGCGCTGTATGTCTTGTTCTTACATTGTTTTGGGTGTCATATTTAATTATCAGAAGAAAATACTAAGGTGACAGCAAAATGAATAAGACAATGAGACAGTATATCGGCCTGTTTGCTGCAATCGTTTCATATTACGTGATTCATGAGGGTGCACATTTAGTATATGCTTTGTCAATTGGTGTGTTTAAAAACATAAATATTATTGGACTTGGTGTACAGATTGATGTGTATGCCGAGCAAATGACAGAGCAACAGATGGGACTGTTTTGTGTCATAGGCTCTGTTGCAACAATGATTGTAGCGTATGCGTTAGTCGTTTTAGCGAATAGGATTAAGAATAGTACGTCAAAGGTTTTTAAGGCTAGTATGTATTACGTTACAATAATCATGCTTTTGATGGATCCACTTTATTTGAGTTTACTTTGTGGTATGTTTGGTGGCGGAGATATGAATGGTATCTCTTTATTAGTACCAGAGTTGGTTGTGCGAATTGGATACGGTATTTTGCTTGTAGTAAACATCATAGTATTTTTTAAACTAGTGTTGCCGAAATACAAATTAGGATTTCAAGAATAGAGGATTATCTATGAATGGGCAGAAAAAAGAACCATGGAGAATCGTGGTTGGAGTAATCGCGATTGCATATATCATATATATGTGGGTGGAAAAGGATATCGCAGCAATTTACAGCAGTATGCCAGCAGAACAGGCACTTCCACTTGCTGTGACTACGGTTGTAGTATCCTTGGCTAAGGTAGGTTTGATGACAGTTGGAATTTTATTTATCAAGTGGATTATAGGTAAAATAAATAAGTAAGATTAATTAAGACATCTATGGTAGAACATAGGTGTCTTTTTAATTAAATTATAGTAGCATTATAGATCTAATCCATGGTATGATACAAAAAGATTTTTCTTAAATAAAGGAAAGTAGGAGCAAGAAAATGCGATTTACATATTGCCCACATTGTGGAAAAGAATTAATTAAAAAAGAAATCGGTGATGAAGGACAGATTCCTTATTGTGAAAACTGTGAAATCCCATTGTGGGATATGTTTACGACCTGTATCATTACGGCAGTTGTAAATGAGGAAAAGGAAGTAGCTCTTATCAAGCAGACTTACATGACCACATCGACCTATGTTTGCGTGGCTGGACACATGAAAATAGGTGAGGCAGCAGAAGAAGCAGTTGTTCGTGAAGTGAAGGAAGAGATAGGGTTAGATGTTGAAGAATTGACATTTATAAAGACTTATCCTTATGAACAAAAAGAAATGCTGATGCTTGGATTTAAAGCTGAAGTGAAAAAAGCAGACTTTATCTTATCGGATGCAGAAGTTGCTACTGCACAGTGGTTCCCATATGAGGAAGCACTAGAAAATATCCGAGAAGGAAGTATTGCATGGCAGTTGGTAAAAACTGTAATAGAAGACTAGAAATGGAGTAAGGAAGTTATGAACGAAGAAAGAAGTAGTTTTAGTGGAGGACTTGGATTTGTACTTGCTGCAGCCGGAAGTGCGGTAGGTTTAGGAAATTTATGGCGTTTCCCATATTTAGCAGCACAGTATGGTGGCGGAATCTTTATTTTTGTATATTTGATCCTCGCCCTTACCTTTGGTTTTTCACTTTTGGTAATGGAAATTGGAATGGGTAGAAAGACAAAGGCAAGTGCAATTCGTGCCTTTGAAACAATAAACAAAAAGTTTGTATGGGTAGGATATTTAGCTACCTTAGTACCTATTATCATTTTGCCGTATTACTGTGTAATAGGCGGCTGGGTTCTGAAATACATGGTTGAATATTTGACTAGTGGTGGAATAAATGTTGCAGACGGAAGCTTCTTTGGAAATTATGTAGCTGGTACAGAAGAACCACTTTTATACTTTGGTGTATTTGTTTTACTTACCACATTGATTGTTTTAGGTGGCGTAAAGGATGGCGTAGAACGTTTTAGTAAAATGCTTATGCCTGTATTAGTTGTGCTTGCAATTGGTATTTCTATTTATGTTATTACATTGCCAGGAGCATTAGATGGTGTGAAATACTATTTGCTTCCAGATTTTAGTAAGTTCTCGATTAAGACGGTGTGTGCAGCTATGGGCCAGTTATTCTTCTCTATGAGTTTAGCTATGGGAATTATGATTTCCTATGGTTCTTATGTAAAAGATGAAGTAAATGTTATGAAATCAGTAAACCATATTGAGATTTTTGATACAGCGATAGCCCTTCTTAGTGGGCTTATGATTGTGCCTGCAGTATTCATTTTTAGTGGCGAAGAAGGTTTAAAATCAAGTGGTGTAGGACTTATGTTTAGTACACTTCCAAGAGTATTTGCAGATATGCCATTTGGTAATGTAATCGGATTTGTGTTCTTTGTGTTGGTATTTTTTGCTGCCATTACAAGTTCGATTTCCATTTTAGAAGCGATTGTTTCAAATATTTTGGATAAGTTTAATTGGGATCGTAGAAAAGCAAGCTTTGGTGTTGCTATCATGGCATTTGTTTTAGGGATTCCATCAGCACTTGGATTTGGTGCACTTAGTCATGTGACTCCACTTGGAATGGACTTCTTAACGTTTTTTGACTATATTTCGAATAGTGTACTTATGCCAATCGTAGCGTTATTTACATGTATTATGTTTGGTTGGGTAGTTGGAACCAAAGAGATTGAAGATGAAGTGACCAAGAATGGAGAAAGTTTTGGTCGTAAAAAGATATTCCAGATTATGATTAAATATGTAGCACCAGTTTGTTTAGTTGTTATTTTAGTATTTTACTCATTAGCACAGTTTGGTTTTATTTCATACTAGGAGAGAAAGTATGCGTATAGAGAGATTTTTATCAAAGCCAGAGCAGGCACTTGAAGTTCGAATAACGGTATTTGTAAAAGAACAGGGCTTTAGAGATCAGTTTGATGTGATTGATGAGTATGCTGCACATTTTGTTGCATATGATGATAACGATAATCCAATTGGGACCTGTCGAGTGTTTGTGAGTGAGAATCCAGAGGTTTACCTGCTAGGAAGACTTGCGGTAGTCAAAGAATATAGAAGTCAGAATATTGGAAGTCAAATAGTATCGCTTGCAGAAGCACATGTAAAAGAAGTGGGCGGAAAAGAATTAAGATTACATGCTCAGTACCAGGTTGTAGGGTTCTATGAAAAATTAGGATATACATGTTATGGAGAAATTGAAGAAGAAGAAGGACATCCTCACATCTGGATGAAAAAAGAAGTGTAAATACAAAGGAAAAACCCCTAGACGAAATGAGGGAACGTCTAGGGGTATTTTATTGCTAAGGTCGGAGTTTAGTTACCTTACGAGTTAATGATAAAGTGCGATTGAATTTTGTACAATCAACAATTTTGATATACGTGGCGGAAATCCGACAATGTGCATAAAAGTGTTGGAGATATACTGTTGAAAATCCGACATGTGTCTGATATTATTGTGCTCATAAGAGATAAGGAGAGGGTTTGTATGAGTGAAAAAAAGGAGTATCGAAGTGCAATTCGATCTAGAAAATTAATTCGACAGGCTTTTTATGAAATACTTAAGGAAAAGGATTTAGAAAAGATTACGGTTACAGATATTGTGAAAAAGGCGGATGTGAACCGTTCGACCTTCTATGCGCATTATCCTGACGTAATGGGAGTTGTAGAGGAGATTCAGATAGAATTATTGGAATATACACAAGGTTTTATGGATGCCATTGATTTTAAAGATTTCTATGAAGATCCAAAGCCACATTTATTGAATATTATTAAAATGGTTGCCGAAAATAATGAGTTGTATCGTTTGCTGATGAATTCTGCGATGGTAAAAAAACAGATGGATCAGTTAAAAAATATTATGATAGAAAGAACTATTGCGACTTTGGATGAACCTGATTGGTTTGAGGATGAACTTTCAAAGGAATTTTCTGTGCGCTTTTTCCTTGGTGGAATCGCAGATGTGTATACACAGTGGTTAGAGGGTGTAATAGATTGCTCGATTGAGGAGTTAACAGACCAGTTGGCAGAGTTGATCGCAAGAATGTCTGCGGTATATAGAAATAAAGGAGCGAAGAAGTGATAAAAAATTGGAAAAAGTTAGTTCAAGAAACGATAGAAAAGCTTATCCAATGGTTAAAGCAGCATCCAAGTGTTTTGCCATGGATAGTAATTGCAGGAATTGTCGCTGTTGCAGAAGCATATATTATTGGTTTATGTTTTTCACCAATTGAGATTTTCTCTATGGATTCAATAGCGCAGGTACTAACGACCAGCGCAGAGGTTGTGGCGGGGCTATACGGGTTAACCCTGACAGGCTACATTTTCTTTCAGGACCGTTTGCAGCAAAAAGCAGATAGTGATGATTTACTAGAAGATATTATTTCGTTGTTAAAGAAGCGATATCATAACATGGTTTTAATATTGTCAGGTATCTGCTTTATTGTGATTTTTTCAGCGTTTTCATTTGTTATTTATAAAGCGGATAGCGGATTGATACCGATGACGTCCTATTATTTTTGGGGGTATGAAACGCTATTCATGGTATTCATAACATTATTGTTTAATATATATTTTATTATCGTAGTAGTGGATCCAGATAAGATTTCACGTGCAAGTTTGCAATACAAACAAAAGTTAAGCAATAGTGATAAAGAACTTGGAAGTTTACAGGAGTTTTTACAGGATTATGAAGATATCGAACATATTTTGATTAAAAAATCAGAAGGACTTGCGGTATCACACCTAGGAACAAATCCATGGAAGGCACTTAAGCATCTGAATGGTAAGGAAAAACTAGAGATTCGCAAAATTGTCAGTGATCCACTTTTGAAGAAGTTAACAGTACTGAGTCAGTATTATAATTATATGGTGTTCAGTCAAGAAATGACAGTTACAAAGGAAATGTGTACCCTTGCGAAGGAAGTAAAATGCGAGTTAGAATCCTTCGAAATAGTATAAAGGAGAGTAGCAGAAATGAATAAAAAAGTAATCAAAATTATGATAGCAACAGTGGTTATGTTAGTCCTTATGATGGCAGGCGGTTCTAGCTATATGTACAACAATGGTTTTTCAGGAAAACTTGCAAATGGTGTTCCAAAAGAAGGTCAGATAAAGGTAGCATGTGTTGGAGATAGTATTACATATGGTCATGGAATTAAAGATTGGTCTGCAAACAATTATCCAGCACAGTTGCAAGAAATTCTAGGAGACGAGTACCATGTAGCAAACTTTGGCTCTTCTGGAGCATGTGTAAATCCAGAAGGAGATCAGCCATACATAAGCCGTGATGTATATAAAGCAGCAATTGAATATGATGCAGATATCATTGTTTTTATGATGGGAACCAATGATTCGAAACCAGAGAACTGGAATGGATATGAGTCATTCAAAGAAGATTATACGGAGCTGTTAGAGAGCCTTTTAGAAGGGGAAACTACTCCAAGAATCATTATTGGAACCTGTGCGGAAAGTTATTTTATGGAAGATGCAGATACTGCTTTAGGTTTAGCAGAATATGATATTCAGCCAGCAATTGTAGATGAAATTGCAGGGAAATTGTCTGAGGAAAATATTGCAGCATCTGCTATAGAAATCTTAGATATCGTAGATATTCATGCGCTTACAGAAGCACATCCAGAATGGTTTGAGGTGGATGGTATTCATCCAAACAATGATGGTGCAAAAGCAATTGCAGAAGCAGTAGCAGAGGTTATACGATAGGGAATAATAACCATAAATAAATGCTATTATCCAAGTTTCATGAATAGGTGTAGAATATAACAAAATTAGTATTCGAGGTATATATTATGGAATTTGGAATGCCTACATTGATTGAAATTTACGATTTGGAAGAAAGCGCGAAACTTTGTCAGGAGCTAGGGCTTAAGTTCATGGAACTGAATATGACATTCCCTCAGTATCAGATAGAACAGATGGAAGAGACAGAGCGTCTGCAGGAAATTGCAGATAAATATAGGATTTATTATACCATTCACTTAGATGAAACCATGGATGTGTGCAATTTTAATCCATTGGTAGCAGATGCCTATATGGAAACTCTAGTGCGTACAATTGAAGTGGCGAAAAAGCTCAATATTCCCTCTTTGAATTTACATATGCTAAATGGTATCTATGTAACCTTACCAGATAAAAAGGTATGTATGTATCAGGAATATATTGATAGCTATATGTGTGCCATTAAGAAACTTCGCGATACTGCAGAAAAATGTATCGGTGATTCAAAGGTACGAATTAATATTGAAAATACGGATGGCTATTTGCCATTTCACAAGCAGGCGATTACATATCTTTTGGAGAGCCCGGTGTTTGGTTTGACCTGGGATATTGGACATTCGCATGCACTAGATAATATGGATGAGCCTTTTATTATGGAGAATGAAAATCACTTGAACCATTTCCACATTCACGATGGATATGGAACGAAGAACCATCAGACACTTGGAACAGGTGAGATTGATTTGCATCAGAGACTGGGATTGGCAAAGACGCATGATTGTACCTGTGTCCTTGAGACGAAGACAATAGATGCATTAAAGAAATCGGTGGATTGGTTAGAAAAGAATAATTATTAGAAACAGAGCCCCTTGGAAATTGAATTCCAAGGGGTGTTTTTATTTTGTTACATATTTTTTCATTTCATCTAATAAGACAGACGCTCGTTTTGTTAATTCATCAAAGGAAATAGGAAGGGTTCCTATAAACCAGTCACGATAGAGTTTGATGATTCCACCAGAATAGAAACTGGTATAGAACATAAAATCGGCATGAGAAACATTGGAAATTTCTGCTTCGTGGTCGTAGACGTAAGAGATAAGAACATTACAGATTTCTTCGTAAATTCTCATATTGATATCCGAGGAGAAAATCTTTTTATAGAATTCAAAATCCTTTTCCATTGCGATTTGTAATTCCTTCAACATGATATTTATATCAAAATCTTCTTTGTCTTGAATGTCGTGAATAGATGCTTTGATAATTTCAAAGGCGTTATCAAAGATGCTTGTTACTACATCAGAAACACTATTATAATGCGCATAAAAGGTGCCGCGATTGATGTCAGCTTTTTTTACAATATCAGTTACAGTTATTTTGTCAAAAGTCTTTTCGTCTAATAAATCTACCAGGGCATCGGATATTAGTTTTTTCGAGCGTAGAGCACTTCTATATTCTGCTTTTGCCATAAGAAAAATTCCCTTTCTAAAATTGAACAAAATGTAATAAAATGTCTATTTTTGAGCAAATGAAATTTATTTGCATATTGTGTGCAATTTGTATTTTTATTATAATTTATACTAGGTTAAAATTCAACACTTGTATTATTTTGTCATGATGTTGAATTTGCAAGAAAAAAGGAAGAAAAGTAAGGAGAAGGGTTCTATGGAACAGAAAAATGAGCAGGGAAACATTATGGAAAAAATAGCTCAGTTTATCGTAGATAAAAGAAATCTGTTTTTCTTTATCTACATAGTAGCTATTATTTTTAGTTTGTTTTCTATGAACTGGAAACAGGTAGAAACGGATGTTACAGTTTACCTGAATGAACAAAGTGAGACCAGACAGGGGCTTACAACGATGAATGAACATTTTGCGATGTTTTCATCGGCTCGTGTTATGATTTCGAATATTACGTATGAAGAAGCAAAGGTCTTGTATGATGAAATCGTAGAGGTAGAAGGCGTTACGATGGTAGACTTTAGCAATAAGCCAGAGTCCTATAAGGATGCCTATGCCTTGATGTCTATCACCTTTGATGGGAAAGACCTAGAAAAGGAAACCATTGATGCGGTGGCGTCAATCAAGGAAATTCTGACAGGTTATGATTATGTAGTAGACACTACCGTTGGATATGACCAGGTAGCAGACCTTGCAGTTCAGATGTCGGAAATTATGGTTTGGGGTGTTTTGGTTATAGTCCTTGTATTGACACTTACTTCGACTGCCTATGCAGAATTGCCAGTTCTGGGAATGACTTTTGGAGCGGCGATTCTTCTTGGTATGGGTACCAATTTTATGCTTGGAAAGATTAGTTTTATTTCCGACTCCGTAGGTATGTTGTTGCAGCTGGCAATGGGTATTGACTATGCGATTATTTTGGCACATCGTTTTAGCGCAGAGAGAGAACTTTTACCAGCAAGAGAAGCATGCATTCAGGCATTATCGAAAGCAATTCCTGAAATTACATCCTCATCACTTACAACGATTGGTGGTTTGTTTGCCCTTTCCTTTATGGATTTTGGTATTGGGAAGGATTTATCGATTGTATTGATTAAAGGCGTAGTACTTATCCTTATTTCAGTATTTACACTTATGCCAGGCCTTTTGATGCTTTTCTCACCATTGATTGATAAAACAAAGCACAAAAAGCTGTTGCCAGAAGTAGACTTTATCGGAAAGTTCTGTACAAAAGCTAGATGGGTGATTACCCCTATCTTTTTGTTAGTTCTCGTAGGAGCATATTTCTTATCATCAGCATGTCCATTTACATATACGACTACATTGCGTCGTGACAATATGAATGAACGACAGGAAGCTTTTTTTGAAATCAACGACGTATTTGGTTCTACAAATATGATAGCGATTCTGGTTCCAACGGGAGATTATGAAGCTGAAGCACAGATTTTAGCTGAGTTAGAAGCTTGTGATGGTGTGAAATCTACTATGGGACTTGCTAACACGGAATTTATGGATGGAGTAACCCTTACGGATTCGTTGAATGCAAGAGAATTGTCAGAAGTATTAGGGCTTGATTATGACACCGTAGAGATGCTCTATATGATGTATGCGATGGAAGATGAACAGTACGGAAAAATCATCGATATGTCAAGTTATCGACTTCCGGTATTTGATTTGTTCTGCTTCTTAAAAGATACGCTTGAAACGAGCGGTTTGAACTTAGATGGTGAAATGGCCGAAATGGTTGAGATGCTCGATATGCTTGATATGGCAAAAGAGCAGCTTCAGACAGAAGAGTATAGCCGTTTGGTTGTTTATGCGGATCTTCCAGATGAGGGAGAAGATACATATGCATTCCTGGAAAAAATACATGAAATTGCAGATAAACATTATGTAAACCCAGTGTATGCAATTGGTAATTCTACAAGCTGTAGAGATTTGGGAAGTACATTTTCAACAGATAATACGATTATCTCTGTTCTTTCCATTTTATTCGTTATAATTGTATTGTTATTTACTTTCAAATCCGTTGGTTTGCCAGTGCTTCTTGTAATTGTTATTCAGGGTGCGATTTGGATGAACTTCTCATTCCCAACGATTACAAGTACACCATTATATTTCTTAGGTTATTTGATTGTAAGTTCGCTCCAGATGGGCTGTAATATTGACTACGCGATTGTTATCTCTAGTCATTTTAATGAGGAAAAAGAACATCTTTCAGCAGAAGAAGCGATTGTGGTCGCAGTAAACAAGGCATTCCCAACCGTATTTACTTCAGGTACGATTATGGCGGTTATGGGATTCTTGTTGGGCGGAATCAGTACAGAACCTACCAACGCTGTTATGGGTGAATGTATTGGTCGCGGTACTGTGATTTCTATGATTTTAGTATTATTTGTGTTGCCATGTATTCTTGTAATTGGAAACAAGATTGTAGAGCGCACAAGCTTCAGCATGAAGGGTGCAGGTATTGATGTATCTGAATATGAAGACTTTGGCCGTATGAAGGTTAAGGGTCGTATACATGGATGGGTAGAAGGTATCATCGACGGTGAAGTTGATGCTACAGTGTATGGTCGTGTGCATGCGGCAGTTATATCGAATAATCTTTCGATTGAGATGCAGGAGGCAGATCCTTTGGCCCGAGAAAAGGCTAAACAGGTCTATGTAGAGGAATTGAAGGAAAACGAAGGGAAAGGAGGTAACATAAATGAAGCTTAAATTTTTATGGAAAAAATTAAGTGTCTTATCAATAATAGGATGTTTATTATTAAGCATGTTGCCAGTATCCTTTCAGGCAGACCCTGTAGAAGCGGGGCCAATTGCTGGAGTTGTAGATGAGGCTTCTATTCCAGCAGGCGCCATATATATTTCTACGACATATGATTTAATGGAATTAGCGGAAAACTGTATTGATGAAGACTACAGTAAAGGAAAAGTCTTTGTATTAGATAAGGATATTCATTTGACAGGAGTGGATTTCAAAGGAATTCCAACCTTTGGGGGAACCTTCTTAGGACAAGGTCATAAGCTTTATGGTATCGAATTTGAGATGGATAAAGATGTCCTCGGTTTCTTTCATCACCTTCAAAAAGGTGCCGTTGTAAATGGACTTATTATGCAGATGAATGTTCAGCCAGATGGAAGCAATACCTGTATTGGTGGAATCGCTGGCGTGAATAAGGGGACCATTCGCAATTGTATCGTGAATGGTGTTGTATCTGGTAAATCGATCGTCGGCGGTTTGGTTGGCGAAAACAGAGTGTCTGGTACTATTGAGAATTGTATCATGAATGGTTTGGTACATGGGGAAGCTAAAGTAGGTGGTTTTGTAGGAAAAAACCAGGGCGTGATTCGAGACTGTATCAATAATGCAGAAGTAAATACTTCCGTAGAGCATAATACGATTGGTATGGATATAAGCAATCTGGATGTAGATGTGGAATTGAGCCTAGACATGGATATGGACAGTTTTGGCTTTTCGGAAAGCATGGATTCTGCATGTGATATCGGAGGTGTTGCAGGAACCAACTCAGGTACCATTCGAGAATGTGTCAACAAAGGCAATATCGGATATGAAAAGATGGGATACAATATTGGTGGTATTGTAGGTTCCTCCAATGGTTATCTGGTAGACTGTGTGAACTATGGTGAAATCAATGGTTCCAATGGTGTTGGTGGTATTGTAGGCCAGATGAAACCTAGTCTGGTTATTACATTCGAAAATAATCAGTGGGATTCCTCTTTGGGAAACATGGAAGAGGTTGAAGTAGAACTCAGTGAGGATGATAAGCAGAGTATCAAAGATGCTTTAAGTGAATTGGAAAAACTGGAAGATGCTGAGCATGAAGAACAGTTTGAGGATATTGAACTCCCAGAAGAGTTTGAAGATATTGAACTTCCAGAAAATGCGGAAGATCTTGAAGATTTAACATCTGAGGAATTTGACGAAGATAAATTTAATGCCGCATTGAATGATTTGAGCAATTCTGTATCAGATTCTTTTAAAGAGTCTGATATGTCACTGGGTCTTGAAGATATATCAGTAGGTGTTGAAATTGTAGATGTTTCGCGCAATGATACAGAAAAAGACACCCTTGCAAAAGCGCAGGGCTGTATGAACTATGGTGCAGTATATGGCAGTAAATATATTGGTGGAATTACTGGAGTTGCAAACACAGAATCAACGATGAACATGGATGAAGATGTGGAAATCAATGGTGAATACAGTATAAGTGGTAAAGGTGAACAGCGTCTGGTTATTCGTGATTGTACCAATTTTGGAAAGCTTTCTGTTACAAAGAAGTATGCAGGTGGTATTGTTGGTTTCATGGCAATCGGTGCTATATTTGAAGGTAAGAATTTAGGTAATCTTGATTGCTTGAATGCAGAGTATATTGGAGGTATTGCAGGAGGCTGTGACACAGTAATCTTTAATAGTGTTAATAAATGTATTATGTCCGGCTCTGACTATGTTGGAGGTATTGCAGGCTGGGGCTATGAATGCTATGGAAGTTGTGCCCTTGTAGATATTGCTGCTGGAACAAAATATGTAGGTAGTATATTTGGTGGTACTGCAATGCTTCCAGATGATAGGGCAGAGAGTGATCAAGAGGAGAATAATGGACCTCTTGTGACTGGAAATACATATTGTTGTATTGGAAAAAACATTGGCGGTATAGATGGAATCAACTATGCAGGTGCATCTACTCGCATTAGTTTGGAACAGTTTTTGGCAATTCCAAACTTGGCAGATGTATTTAAGACAGTATCGATTCGTTTTAAGGTAGAAGGAAAAGAGGATGTAGTACTTACTGTCCCTACAGGTGAGAGTTTGACTTTAGATAAGCTACCGGTTCCAGAAGTTCAGGAAGGCGATATATACGAGTGGGTATTTGAAAAGCCAGTTACATCTAAAGTGCTTGGAATGAACGAAGTAGAAGAGGTGCTGTACCTTTCCGAAGCTAGACTTTCCAACATTATCTTTGACCAGACATATGAAGCAGATTTTAATCCTAAACATATGGTTGCGCAGGGCAAAGATAAAACGAGTGATGGAAAAGTTCTTATTCTTGCAATCGGCGCGTTTGATACCAATACAGAAATTACACTTACTGATATGCTTTCTGAAGAAAGAGTGGTTTTAGGAGCAGAAGTAAGTGAAAATTGGAAAGTTGATATTTCTAATATTGGTGTAGAAAAATTACGTTACAGAATTCCTGCGGATATGAACGTAGATAAGACTATATTATACGTAAAAGATGCTAATGGAAACTGGAGTGAACGCGAGTTTACAGTGATTGGTTCGTATCTTTCATTTGACTTTGCGGATGGGGAAACAGGATTTGCACTTGCACAACAATCAGGAAATAGCGTAGTTACAGTGGTGCTTGTTGTGATTGCGGTACTCGTTGTCGGAATAGTAGTGGGAAAACTTGTTTCTAAGAAGAGTAAATCAAAAAATAAAGAACAAGCTTAAGAAATATAAAAAGTGGAGATGCATATCGTAATAGATATGTCTCTCCACTTTTTGTTTAGAAAATATTAGAAGCCTAATTCTTCGCCAACTAAGATTACTTTGATACGGTTAGGTACTCGGCTGGCTCTTGTAATTACGATTTGATCGCAGATGGTATCCGCAAGACAGTTTCCGCATACGCCATTTACAGCACATGGAGTATTTTTGTTCAAACGAATACAGTTTTGTGGAGATGCCAGATTTCTGGTACGGCTGATGCCTTCTTCCACATTCTTTACGATTTTGTTCATGCCTGCAAGGATGATTACGTTTTCTGGTCCATAGATAAGCGCAGCAACACGGTTTCCATTTCCGTCGATATTTACAAGTTCTCCGTCAGCAGTAATGGCATTGGAACTCATAAAATAATAGTCGCAGGAAAGAGCATCATGCATGATTTTTTTTACTGCCTCTGGACCATTGGCTTTATCACGGTCATAGAGGGTGATGTCTTCTCTTGCACGAAGTGCTTCTAATACGCCAGTTTCATTTAATGTCACAGAACCGCCAAAAGAAGCAGTGCTGCCTGATGGAACCATAGAAAGAGCAAGTTCACGAGCTTCTTCAATAGTATCGCAGTAATGACCTTCAATAAAACGTTTCTGGAAAGCTTTTAACACGGTGTTAGAAAGTTTTTTGTAGTAGTCTTTCTTGATATTCATAGGTTGTTCCTCCTAAATTATAACTGTATAAATTATAGCACATATTTTGACATATCGAAAGATTATTGCTAAAATATATAAGTTAGTGAAAAGAGGTGCTTTTATGAAGAAATTATTATCATATTATAAACCATATATGGGTTGGTTTGTGGCAGATATGTTCTTTGCGACCGTATCAGCCGGCATTGCACTGTCTATCCCATTAATTGTTAGATATGTGACCAATACTTTGATTTATCTACCAGCAGAGGAGATTTTGTCACAGATTATAAATGTAGCAATTGTGTTAGTGGTGCTGATTGCACTGGATTTTTTCTGTAAGTTCTTTATTGGAAACTATGGACATGTCATGGGCGCAAAAATCGAATACAATATGCGAGCTGAGATTTTCAATCACATGCAGAAACTTTCTTTTTCGTTCTATGATGATCAGAAGGTAGGACAGCTGATGAGTCGTATCACTACGGACTTATTTGATATCACAGAGCTTCTGCATCATGGACCAGAGAATATTATTCTTTCTGTTTTGAAAATTTCAGGTGCTTTGATTATTCTTACAAGCATTGACTCAAGACTTACCGTGGCTGCATTTGCTGTGCTTCCATTTATGTTTTTGTATGCATTCTTCCTGAATAAGAAAATGCGTACCGCTTTCCGCAGAAACAGACAAAAGATTGCAGAAATCAATGGACAGATAGAAGACAACCTTTCAGGTATCCGTGTGGTGAAATCTTTTGCAAACGAAGATGTGGAAGGGGAGAAGTTTAAAGTAGGAAATGATGGTTTCTTGTCAGCCAAGAAAAATAGTTATTTCTACATGGGAAGCTTCCATGCAGGCGTGCATTCTTTTACTGCAATGGTTCAGGTTGTAGTCATCGTGGTAGGTAGTTATTTTATTGCGATGGGAGATTTAAAGGTGACAGACCTTTTGACTTTCCTTTTATACATTGGCGTATTCACAGAGCCAATTCGTACTCTGATTGACTTCACAGAGCAGTTCCAGAATGGCTATACCGGTTTTGAACGTTTTATGGAAATCATGAATACACAGCCAGATATTGCAGATGCTCCTAATGCCAAAGAGCTTAAGAATGTAAAAGGCGATATCACATTTGAAGATGTAACCTTTAGCTACAATGACCACTCAGACACTGTATTAAAGGGGATAAATTTAGAGGTTCCAGCGGGAGCTTACATGGCTTTGGTAGGTTCATCAGGGGCAGGAAAAACAACTCTTTGCTCCCTTATTCCTAGATTTTATGATGTAAATTCGGGAACAATTAAAATAGATGGAAAAGATATTCGCGAAGTGTCCTTAAAGAGTCTTCGTAGCCAGATTGGTATCGTACAGCAGGATGTGTATCTTTTTGCAGGTACAATTTTTGAAAATATTGCCTATGGTAAACCAGGTGCGACCATGGAAGAGGTCATCGAGGCTGCGAAAAATGCGAATGCACACGAATTTATCATGTCTTTCCCAGATGGATATATGACAGATATTGGCCAGCGTGGTATCAAGCTTTCTGGTGGACAGAAACAGCGTCTTTCTATCGCCAGAGTATTTTTGAAGAACCCGCCAATTCTTATCTTTGACGAGGCTACATCAGCTCTTGATAACGAAAGCGAAAAGGTAGTACAGGATTCATTAGAAAGTCTGGCAAAGAATAGAACAACATTTGTAATTGCGCACAGACTTACTACGATTCAGAATGCAGAGAAGATTCTGGTGTTGACCGAAGAGGGAATCGCAGAGTCAGGAACACATGAAGAGTTGTTGGTACAAAAAGGAATTTACGAAAAGTTATATCACATGCATATGTAAAGGAGAATAAAATGACAAAGATTGACATTATTTCAGGTTTCCTCGGAGCAGGAAAAACCACATTTATCAAAAAAATGTTAGAAGAAGCTTTCGTGGGAGAACAGATTGTACTTATCGAAAACGAATTTGGTGAAGTAGGTATCGATGGCGGATTCTTAAAAGATGCTGGCATCGAAATCACAGAAATGAACTCAGGCTGTATTTGTTGTTCACTTGTAGGTGATTTTGCAACCAATTTAAACGAAGTAATCACAAAATATCATCCAGACCGTATCTTAATCGAACCATCTGGTGTAGGTAAATTATCAGATGTTATGAAATCTGTTATCGATATCGAAAAAGAACAGGATGTTAAATTAAATGCACTTGTAACTGTTGTAAATGCAGTAAAAGCAAAGAAACAGATGAAAGCTTTCGGCGAATTCTTTAATAACCAGATTGAACATGCGACAACCATCGTTCTTAGCCGTAGCCAGAATGCTACAGCTGAACAGTTAGAAGAGTGTGTAAAAATGATGCAGGTACTCAATCATGATGCTGCAATCATCACAACTGCTTGGGATGCTATCGAAGGAAAACAGATTCTTAATGTTATGGAAGGACAGGACAACCTTGAGATGAAGGTGCTTGCAGAACATCATGCTCACCATCATCACCATGACCACGATGAACATTGTGGATGTGGATGCCACGATTACGAACATGAACATCATCATCACCACGATCATGACGAAGAATGTTGCTGTGGACACCATCATCATGATGAAGAACATGAATGTTGTCACGGACATCACCACGATGAACATCATGAGCATCATGAACACCATCATCACGAACATCACGACCATGACGAGCACTGCACATGCGGCTGTCATGACCATGACCATGAACACGAACATCATCACCACCATGCGGATGATGTATTTACAAGCTGGGGTAAGGAAACTCCACACAAATTTGATAGAGCAAGAATTGAAGAAATCCTTAAGATTTTCTGTGGTACAGAAGATTATGGTACAATCCTTCGTGCAAAAGGTATGGTAGAAGGCACAGATGGAACATGGATTTACTTTGACATGGTTCCAGGCGAATACGAACTTCGTGATGGTCAGCCTGACTATACAGGTAGACTTTGTGTAATCGGTACAGATATTGATGACCACAAACTTATGGAACTTTTTGGTATTGCATAGGAGGTAATATATGGCAATTCAGGAAATTCCAGTATATTTCTTTACTGGATTTATGGACAGCGGAAAGACATCTCTTGTACAGGAAACATTGTTTGAAAATGACTTTGCAGAAGGCAATGGCATTATCATCATGTGCGAAGATGGAGATGTAGAATATGATGAAGAGAAACTTGCGTCTATTGGGTTTAAACTTGTAACTATCGAAAATGAAGCTGATTTTACAGATGCTCGTCTTGCAGAAATCAACGAAGAGTATAAACCTGACCAGGTATTTATCGAATACAATGGAACCTGGGAAGTGGCAAACTTCTTAGAAGCAAAACTTCCTAAGGGATGGGTGCTCGTACAGTCTTTGGCGACAGTAGATTCTACTACTTTTGAAAACTACTGGAATAACATGCGTGCGATTATGCAGGAACAGGTTTTTGATGCAGATGTAGTCATTTTTAACCGTACAGATGATGACACAGACAGAGCAAAATTCCGTCGCCTCATCAAAACAATCAATCGTAAAGCGCAGATTGTGTATGAACGCAAAGATGGTACTATTGATGAAAGACCAGAAGAACTTCCATTTGATATCGAGCAAGATATTATCGAGCTTTCAGATGCCGATTATGGTATCTGGTACATGGATGCGGTAGACAATTACAAGAAATACCATGGCAAGAAGATTAAATTCCTTGCCCTTGTATATAATCCAGACAAGTTGAAGAGTGGAATTATGATTCCAGGACGTTTTGCAATGACATGTTGTGAAGACGATATCACATTTATCGGATTTAAATGTAAATATCCAAAGGAAAAAGAAATTCCACACAAATCTTGGATTACCATTACTGCAGAAGTTCGCGTAGAATTTGCAATGGAATACAAAGGAAAAGGTCCAGTGCTTTATCCAATTTCCATTGAACCAGCAGAAAAACCAGAAGATGAGTTGGTATATTTTAGCTAAAAAGAAAAATAAAAGAAACCGTGGTATGCGGTTTCTTTTTTTGTGTGTATTTGGTAGAATAGGCGTATGCAAATAGAGTATAACAACGAAAAAATACAAGTACATATTGTTCGTAGCAAACGAAAAACCGTCTGCCTGTCTATAAATCAAGATGGGAGTGTGACAGTAAAAGCACCACTTCGTTATCCAACAGATAAAGAGATTGCTAGCTTTGTTGAGCAGAAGATTGACTGGGTGATTAAACAGCGTGACATCCAGCAAGACAGAGAAGATATGCGCCTGGTACGCCGTTTCGAGACAGATTATTCATTTCCATATCTAGGTGAGGAACGCCTAGTAGAGATGCAAAGAGGTAAGAAAAATCAGTTTTCTTATGAGAATGGGAGAATTATCATCAAGACTCCACAGTATGATGCATTAGAAAAAGACTATGAAGCAGAAGAAAACGAGGCTATTATCGAGAAATTGCGCAATGACCTAAAAAAATGGTACAAAAAGCAGGCTGCAGCTTATATCACAAAACGAGTAGAGTACTACAAAGACATCGTGGGAGTAACAGTAAATTCTGTTTCTATTAAAAGTCGTAAAAGCCAGTGGGGAAGCTGTGATAGCAATGGGGACATTACCTTTAGCTGGCGCCTTGTGATGGCACGCCCAGATGCGATTGATTATGTGGTAATACACGAACTTTGTCATCGTAAACACATGGATCACAGTCGAGATTTTTGGAATCAGGTGCAAAAATATATGCCAGATTTTAAAGCCCAGACGCAGTGGTTAGAAGAGAATTCTATGAATTTAAACATTGAATAGAGGAAAAGAGAATGCAAATATATTTTGCCCCGTTAGAAGGGGTTACTGGTTATGTGTTTCGAAATGCTTATGAGAAATATTATGGCGGAATAGATAAATATTTTACACCATTTATTTCTCCGCACACGAAGAAACTCATGGATGCAAGGGAGAAAAGAGACATTCTTCCAGAAAATAACAAGGGGCTTACAATCGTGCCACAGGTGCTTACCAATAATGTGGAAGATTTGATAGAATTAGCAAAACAATTACATGAAGAGTATGGATATGAGGAAATCAATTTAAATCTAGGTTGTCCTTCCAAAACCGTTACGACAAAAGGGAAGGGTTCAGGATTTTTAGAGTATCCAGCCAAGATGGAAGAGTTCTTTGACAGATACTTTAAAGTCTCGGATGTAAAACTTTCTATCAAGACCCGTATTGGATATTATGAAGTAGAAGAAGCGGAGAGGTTGTTCAATTTGTTTGAGCGATTTCCATTTGAAGAAGTCATTGTGCATCCACGTTTAGGAAGTCAGATGTACAAAGGAACGCCTTACCATGATGTGTTTGAGGAATATTTGGGAAGAAGTAAACATTCTCTTTGCTACAATGGTGATATTAATAGCCCGGAAGATTTACAGAATTTAAATGATAAATGGGGAAAATGTGACAAATACATGTTGGGCCGTGGTTTGATTGCCAGACCGGGGATGCTGCAAGGGAAAAATGATTGGAATACTTTCTTGAATTTCCATGATGAATTGGTGGAAGGTTACTATGCTTATATGTGTGAAGACCGTAATACGCTTTTTAAGATGAAGGAACTATGGACATGGTGGGCAGTACAGTTCCCTGGACAGGAAAAGACTTTAAAGAAGATTAAAAAGGCAACAACATTGCAGGAATATAAACAATTAGTAAGGAATTTGCATATAAACGCTTGACGAAATGCAAAAAGTATTGCAAACTAGTGAATGTAGATATGAAAACCACATGCGTTTAGACGAAAGAAAAGGGGTTTAGTTATGGTACGTATTATTACAGATTCTTCGACACTTTATACTATCGAAGACGGAAAGAAAATGAATGTGGATATTCTTCCATTATGTGTATCAGTTGGCGATATCGAAGGTCGTGACTGTCACATGGATATGGATGCTTTTTACGCAGAAATTGAAAAAGGAAATAATCCAATTTCTTCTCAGCCACCAGTTGGTGAGGTAATGGAAGCATATGAGCAGTATCCAGAAGATGAAATTATAAATATTGCTATGGCAGATGGGTTATCAGGAACCTATCAGTCTGCTTGTGGTGCAAAAGAATCCGTAGATAATTGTGATAATATCACAGTATTCAATACTAAGACACTTTGCGGACCACATCGTTACATGCTTGAAAAGGCAGTACAGATGAGAGATGAAGGAAAGTCTGCAAAGGAAATCCTTGAATGGTTAAGCTATGCAAGTGAACATCAGGAATCCTTCCTTATTCCACAGGACTTTGATTTCTTAAGAAGAGGCGGACGTCTTACTCCTATGGCAGCGACCTTTGCATCTGTATTAAACTTGCGTGCAATCATGACACAGACACCAGATGGATGCCGTTTGGATAAATTCGGGATGAAACGTAGTATGAAGCTTGCATTCAAAGCAGTTGTAGATCATTTGGAAGAAGTAAAAGTAGATGCAAAGCATAAAATCTATGTGTCCCATGCAAGAGCACTGGAGGATGCTAAGAAAGCAATTGCTATGTTAGAAGAACGTTTCCCAGGTGTGGAAATTGAATTATTAGATCTCGGGGCAGCATTTGTTACTCAGGGTGGGCCACAGTGTGTAGCAATTCAGTATATCGAGAAATAAGATATGAACTATACATATATAGTCCGTTGCAAGGATGATACCTTGTACTGTGGATGGACCAATAACTTAGAAAAACGTGTGGCAAGTCATAATGCAGGCACTGGTGCTAAGTACACGAAGAATCGTCGCCCTGTAGAACTTGTATACTATGAAACTTTTGATACGAAAGAAGAGGCCATGAGTCGAGAATATGCTATCAAACAAATGACTCGACAAGAGAAGTTGAAATTGATAAATAAATAGTCAGATAATTTGAATCGGCAGAGAGAAAACTCTGCCGATTTTTATTGTTGTTTGTGTAAAAAAAATAACAATTGAGGTTGTATACAATGTATTGAAAAAAGTACAAGGAATCTGATGCGAAATAAAACGAAAACGATTGAAAAGTTGTATACAAGTGTTAGAATGGTATTTGGTAAAAATTGGGTCATCCCATAAATATAAACACAGAATATTTAAAGAGGGCGAAGAAATGAGCAAGAAAACAAACGAAATTTTGAAAGGTGTAGCAGGATTTGGTGTAGCATTAGGCGGTGCTAACGTAATCGCTGACACAGATGTAATGTATGCTTCTGAATTAGATCAGGTAAATTCTGAAATGTATGAAGAAGAACTTGAATTTGAAGCAACTGCATCAGAATCCGCAAGTGAAGAAGCGTTATATGCAACATCAGAAACCGCTGTGGTATATACAAGAACTAGAGTAGCAGAACCATGGCCAGAACATGGGTTATCAGAATGGGATGCATATACATTTTTCTATAATGCATATTATCAGCAGTGTGAAGATGCAGTAAAGGAAGATTATTATGATGAAAGATATAGTTATCATTTTAATACAAAACAGTTTTCTAAATGGTCTATAATGAGTGGAACAACTTATTACGATAACCCATCATACCAGGACGAAACAAAAGCTGCTGCAGCTGCACAAAAAGATGTCGAAGATGATATGAATAAAAAAATCTCTTCCATTAAAGTAAAAGCTGGTAAAGATGCAGCATTTTTGGCAGAAGCGAAGAAGAATGCTTACCTTGAAGCAGAAAAGACATGGCCAAGTGAAAGTACATCTGCAAGTTTATCTCTTTCTACAGCAGTTAGTGAAAACGAAACAGTTTCATTATCTGTTAGTGCTGTTCTTTCACAGTCAATTGTTACATCTGTAGCTCAGAGTGTCGCTGCATCTGAATCAACAAGCATTGTTGCTTCTCAGAAGGCATCTACATCCATCGCATTAAGTCAGTGGGCTAGTACAGAAAAGAGTGAATTGCAGAGTGCATCTGTTGCATTATCAGTAACTACTTCTACTTGGAAGAGTGAAAGTGCATCAGAAGAAGCATCTGAAATTGCAAGTTTATCAGTTTCAACAGTAAAATCAGAATCTGTAGTAGCGAGTCAGGAAGCAAGTGAAACTCTCTCTCTTTCAAATAGTACAAGTGAGAGTATTGTAGCTAGTACAGATGCAAGTTTAAGTGAATCTACACTTGAATCACAGGCAAAAGAAAACGAAAGTTTATCTATTTCAGCAAGCGAAGAAAAATCTACTTCTATTGTAGAAAGTGTTTCAACATCAATAGTTGAATCAACAGCGGCAAGTACAGAAGAAAGCTTAGAAGCAAGTACATTATTAAGTCGGATCGTAGCCATG
>JAZKYR010000104.1:0-46477 GCA_045612245.1 Agathobacter sp. | reverse complement strand
ACTACGGTGCGCAGGAAGGCGATGGGGAAGCAAGTATTACCAGAGAAGAACAGCAGGAATGTGTATTGGATATTTTTATAAATGCGCAAGATTAAAGGAGAAAGAGTATGTTAGAAATCGAACGCAAATTTTTAATGGATGGATTTCCAATTGGATTGGAACTACTCAGTGAAGTAGAAATTGAACAGGGGTATTTAAGCTTTGATCCAGAAGTTCGTATTCGAAAAGCTTATGATAAATTTACAGGTAAGGAAGAATTTCGTATCACGGTAAAGGGTGATGGGGATTTGACCAGAAGAGAAATCGAGACAAATATCACAAGTGATTTTTACTATGATACTGCAGATTTTCTAGATGTAAGAATGATTCAAAAGGACTACAAGAAATATAAACTCGGAGAGTGGAAATTGGAAGTAGCATTGGTAGACCCAGGAACAGACTGGGAATTTTACTATGCAGAAATTGAATTCCCTACTGAGCAGGATGCAAGAGATTTTGTAGTGCCTAGTTACTTCGGAAGAGAGATTACCTTCAACGAAGATTATAAAATGAAAAATTATTGGAAGAGAACACGACTATGAACAAGAAAGAAATTTTAGAAATTAAACGCCGTTTCAAAAAAGAAGAAGCAAGCTTTACACGTTTGGTAGGCTGCTACGTAGACTGCAATAAAAATAAGATTTGCAAATTTGGTGGCAAGTTTTTAAACCTGGAGGAAGAGGAATTCCATAAGTATTTGGAGATTGCAAATAAGGCACTTTCTGGAACCTTGGGTAACAATTTATTAGAACTTTCTTTCCCATTACAAGAAGAGGAAGTTGGTGGCAGACAGCAGATTCTCATGGCACTTCGCGAAAGTAAGCTTGAGGATGAAAATCTTTTAGATACTTACTATGATTTAATTATTGATACATATGATGAAGTAGGAAACTACCTTATCCTTCTTTATCACGACAGCTATGATGTCATGACTCGTACAAGCGACAACGACAATCTGGATGAGTCGGAAGAAGTATATAACTATTTAATCTGTGCGATTTGTCCAGTGGCTTTATCTAAGCCAGGACTTGGATATTTAGAATCCGAAGGACGTATCGGTTCTCGTATTCGTGACTGGGTAGTAGGGGCACCAGATACAGCATTTTTATTCCCTGCTTTCACAGATAGAAGTACGGATATTCATGCAACACTTTTCTATACCAAGAACACCAAAGAACCACATTCTGAATTTATGGCAAATGGTCTTGGCTGTGGTGTAGAACGTACTGCGACAGAACAGAAAATGGCGTTCCATTCTATCGTTCGAAACGTACTTGGTGCGGAAGATGAACACACAGAAGATATTCTCATGGACATCCAGCAGAACCTTGCAGACATGATTGAGGAATATGAAGAAACACATGATGACGATGCAGATGCATTCGTTTTGGACAAAGATACATTGGGCAAGCTTTTAGTAGAAAGCAATGTACCAGAAGAAAAAGCAAACCGCATCGAAAAATCCGTAGATGAAGCATTTGGTGACAAAGCGCCAGTAGCGGAAAATGTCATCGATGCAAAAGCGCTTGTACAGAATGAAATTCGTCTCGAAAAGAAAGAGATGGAAAACCAGATTGTAAGCTTAAACACTCAGCTTGAAGAACGTACCGTTCAGCTCAAGGAAAGAGAAGAAGAAATCGAAGAGTATAAGGCAGAAACCAGAAATTACGATGTCGTACTTCATGTAAAACCAGAGAAGGCAAACAAGATTCATACAACCGTAATCGACGGAAAGAAATGCATCGTAATTCCTATGGAAGAGCATGAACAGGCGACAATTAATGGGGTCAATACAACACTATAACAAATGGGGGAACGTTATGGTAAATACAGTTATCTTTGATATCGGAAATGTATTAGCAGCATTTTGCTGGCAGGAAATGTTACATAATTTTGGGTTAGAAGGAGACGCCTTCGAAAAGATGGCGGATGCTACTGTGCGCCATCAGGGGTGGCTCGATTTGGATCAGGGTATTATTACCACGGAAGAAGCCATCGAGATGTTCGCAGAACAGGCTCCAGAATATCGTCATCTGATTGAACGTATTTATGAAGATACGAACCAGATGATTAAACAGTATGACTATACCATTCCTTGGATTAAGGAATTGAAAGCAAGAGGCTTGAAGGTATACATTTTATCTAACTGGTCAAAGCCGGCATACGATGGATGCAAGGATACTGCGCTTAGCTTCTTACCACTTGTAGATGGTGTAGTGTTCTCGTATGAAGAGAAATTGATTAAACCAGATAGAAAGATTTTTGAATTGATTTGTAAGCGTTATGATATCAATCCAGAAACTGCAGTATTTTTAGATGACCATGAACCAAATGTCATTGGGGCAAGAGAATATGGACTTCATGCGATTCACTTTACTTCATATGAAGAAGGAAGAAAACAGTTAGAAGAATTATTATGATTTTAGGAATTTTAGCGCATGTAGATGCGGGAAAGACAACTTTATCAGAAGCCTTGTTGTATGAGACAGGGAAAATACGCGCCTTGGGACGAGTCGATCATCAAGACGCGTATTTAGATACCGATTCTCAGGAAAGGGAGCGTGGAATTACCATCTTTTCCAAGCAGGCACAGTTGGATTTTGAAGGGCAAAAGATTACCCTTTTGGATACACCTGGGCATGTCGATTTTTCTGCAGAAATGGAGAGAACTCTTCAGGTACTTGACTATGCGATTTTGGTTATTAGTGGAACGGATGGCGTGCAAGGACATACGAAGACGCTTTGGAGACTTTTAAAGCATTACCAGATTCCGACCTTTATTTTTGTAAACAAAATGGACTTGGCTGGTGCGGATGCGCAGAAGATTCAGAAACAGTTGAAGGCCCAACTGTCGGATTCGTGTGTGGATTTTAACAACATGGATTTCGAAGAAATTGCGATGTGCAGTGAAGAGCTTTTGGATTACTATATGGAGCATGAAGCTGTGGAAAAAGAACAGATAGCTCAAGCAATTTCTAACCGTTTGCTCTATCCATGTTTCTATGGCTCCGCATTAAAACTTGAAGGGATAAAAGAACTTTTAGATGGGATTAAAACTTATGCCAAGGGAGCGTATGAGAAGGCGCAGGAACAGGCTGTAGAAGGTGAAGACTTCGGTGCACTTGTTTATAAAATCGGACGTGACAACAGAGGTGCGCGTCTTACACATATAAAAATTACGAGTGGGGTTTTGAAAGTAAAAGACAAAATCTCATATAATGGACTCGAAGAAAAGGTAGACCAGATACGCATTTATTCTGGGGAAAAATTTGAAATCGTAGATGCTGTACAGGAAGGTGAAATCTGTGCAGTCACAGGTTTGGATCAGACCTATCCGGGAATGGGATTGGGTGCAAATATATCACAGACTATGCCTATTTTGGAACCGGTTTTAAACTATCAAATCATTGTTCCACAGGGAGTCAATCCGGTGGAGCTTATGCGAAACTTAAAACAGTTAGAGGAAGAAGATCCACAGCTTAATATTCTTTGGAACGAAGCCTTACAGGAAATCCATGCACAGCTCATGGGACAGGTGCAGATGGAAGTACTTGGGTGCGTGATACTGGACAGATTTGGTGTAAAAGTATCGTTTGGTCCAGGGAATATCGTTTATAAAGAAACGATTGCCAAACCAGTAGAAGGGGTAGGACATTTTGAACCTCTTCGTCACTATGCAGAAGCCCATCTTTGGATGGAGCCGGGGGAACCGGGAAGTGGCATTTCTGTCTTCTCCAACTGTAGTGAAGATGTATTAGATTTAAATTGGCAGAGACTGATTACGACACACATTTTGGAACGCGAGCATCCAGGTGTCCTTACCGGTTCTGCGATTACCGATATCAAATTTACGATTGTAACTGGTCGTGCACATTTGAAGCACACCGAAGGTGGAGATTTCCGTCAGGCAACTTACCGTGCAATTCGACAGGGGCTAAAGTCGACGGAAAGCATTTTGCTTGAGCCATATTATGGATTTGTTTTGGAAGTTCCAGCAGATCAGATTGGACGTGCAATGACCGATATCCGCAGCCGTTTCGGAAACCATGAGGCACCAGAATATGTCTCACGTGAAGACGGCGATGTGGCCATTCTTACCGGAACCGCACCGGTCGCAACGATGCAGGATTATATGACAGAAGTGCATGCCTACACGAAAGGACAGGGACAGCTGACCCTCGAATTAAAAGGCTACGATGTCTGTCATAACAGTGCAGAAGTTGTAGAACGAATCGGCTATGATAGCGAAGAAGATACCGCCAATCCAACAGGCAGTGTATTTTGTGCACATGGTGCAGGCTTTGTCGTGCCATGGAATGAAGTTCCAGAACATATGCATTTGGAATACGCTTGTGACGCCGAGGGGCATATCAAAGCAATGGGTGGTTTAGCCTATGACTTAGAGCAGCAGGCGGAAGAACTTCGTGAACTTGCTAAGCGTCGAGAAGCAGACAGATTAGAAAAAACTGCCAGTGCTTCCAGCTGGGAATTAGACCAGGAATTGCAGCAAATTTATGCTCGTGAATTTGGTATGAACAAAGACGATATGCTCGACTATGAGCGTAGAAAATGGTCCAAAAAAACTGGGGATGGTTCTGATAAAAAGTCAGTGCCACATCAGAAGTTTGATAAGAAGGGAAATCCGATTTATCCAAAGAAACCGATTTTGGAAGAACTTCTTATCGTGGATGGATATAATATCATTTTTGCATTACCAGAATTAAAAGAATTATCAAAGACTAATATCGACTCTGCCAAAGATGCCTTAAAAGATATGCTGGCAAATTATCAGGGTTATAAAGGCTGTCGTGTGATGGTCGTTTTCGATGGATATCGCAGAAAAGGCAATCCTGGTTCGACAGAGAAATATTTTGACCTTGAAGTTATCCATACCAAGCAGGATGAAACCGCAGACGCTTATATCGAGCGTACCGTACATGACTTGGTAAGCAAGTATAAAATTACTGTAGCAACCAATGACAATTTGGAGCAGCTTACGATTTTAAGTCAAGGAGCTTTGAGAATGAGTGCGAGTATGCTTGTGCAGGAGATGGAGAGAGTAAAAATCACGATTTAGCTCAGTAAGTGAGTTTATGAAAATACCACGAAAAGCGGATTATGTAATATATAAAAATCGGACACGACTTTTTGCTCTTAGCGACCTAGTCACGTTACTAAATTCGTATCCCTGAAGGACTACTCATTAAGTAACGACTGGCCGCTAAAGGTCCTTATTTTCATATATTACATAATCCGCTTTTCTTATCTATTCTATAATTCTCACTTTCTGAGCAAAATGCGTTATTACTGTAAAGGAAGCCTCCTGCTCTATATAAGCGTCTTTTCGTAGTTTATAGAAACCCAAACTCTAATCTAACTCGTTATTTCACACACTGCTGGTACTGCTGTTTCAGCTGATCCACTTTTTTAGTATCAGCTTCCGGTGTAGGATAAAATCCTTTCTGATGCATCATTACGAATACGTCCTGCTGGATTTCGTGTTCTTCTTCTAAGATATCAAGAAGTGTTTCGCGAACATCTTCGTGTACACATTCATTGGATGCTTTGTTAAAAAGTTCTGTTGTGGATTTCTGGGCAGATAAAGCATCGCCTAAGATTTCCTTTTCTGTATAACAACTCATATTGAATCCTCCTATGATAATTTTGAATAAAGCTCGTTCAAATGATGCTGATGTTTTTCAGAGATTTCGAGCATTTTTGATTTTACTTTTTCATCGGTTGCATGCTCTGCGAGCATTTTGAATTTTTTTACTAAAAGATCTTCGTCAGAAAGAAGTTCCTGAATCGAAGAAAGTTCTTTTTCAGATAACTGTGCCATAATGGATACCTCCTTGATTTTTATAATGGAAGTATTTGCATATGGAAACAAAAATATACTAACTTTATATTGAATGTGGTATAATAATTCAAACAATGATTTCGGAAAAATATTATTTTGAAGGGAGAAAATAGAATGGCAAAAACAGCAAAGGATATTATGAAATTTATCGAAGAAGAAGGCATCCAGATGGTGGACTTTAAAATCGTGGATATCAACGGACAGTTCCGCCATGTAACAATTCCTGCTTCACAGTTTAACGAAGATACTATGAAAGATGGTATCGGTTTCGATGCTTCTAACTATGGTTATGCAGTAGTAGAAAAGAGTGATATGGTATTTATCCCAGATTTGGATACAGCAATGATTGATCCATACTGTGATATCCCTACACTTTCCATCACAGGTAATGCGATGATTATTGATTATCCAAATAACCGTCCACTTGATCAGTATCCAAGAAATATCGTAGCAGCTGCAGAACAGTATATGAAGGACAGCGGTATCGCAGATACTATGCTCATCCTTCCAGAATTTGAATTCCATATGTTTGACCAGGTAGGTTGGGCAGTACGTCCAGATTCGATTGGTGTAGAAATCGATACAGAACAGGCATACTGGAACAGCGATACAGAAGGTCTTGGTTGTGTAGTACCTCATCAGAAAAACTACCACATTGCAAAACCTTTCGATCGCACTTATGAAGCACGTGCAGAGATGTGTCTCGAATTAGAAAAGATGGGTATTGCTATCAAATATCATCATCCAGAAGTAGGTGCAGCAGGACAGTTCGAAATCGAACCAATGCTTGGCCAGATGTCAAAGATGGCAGATGCATCTATGATGATTAAATATGTCGTTCATAACACAGCAGCACAGTACGGACAGGTAGCTACTTTCATGCCAAAGCCTGTTTATGGAGAAGCCGGAAACGGTATGCATGTACACATGCTTTTATTAAAAGATGGACAGCCAGTATTCTCAGATGATAATGGCTATTCACATTTAAGTGAAACAGCACATTACTTCATGGGCGGTCTCTTAAAACACGTGGCTTCTTTATGTGCAATCACAAACCCAAGTACAAACTCTTTCAAGAGACTTGTGCCAGGTTTTGAAGCACCAGTAACTATCGGATATGCAACTTCAAACCGTAGTGCTGTTATCCGTATTCCAGCTTACGCAAAAACACCAGAACTTCGTCGTTTCGAAATCAGAAACCCAGATGCGACTTGTAACCCATATTTCTGCTATGCAGCGCTTCTTATGGCAGGTCTCGATGGTATTAAAAATAAAATTGATCCACATGCAAATGGCTGGGGCCCATTCGATATGAACCTCTTCCATTTACCAGAAGAAGAAAAAGCAAAACTTACTTCTTTACCAACACGTTTGGAAGATGCGCTTGATGCATTAGAAGCTGACCATGATTACCTCACAGCAGGTGGTGTATTCCCAGAACACCTCATCAAGAACTTCATCGCATTGAAACGTAAAGAATGTGCAGAGATGTCTAAGATTCCACATCCTGCAGAATTTGATAGATACTTCAACTTATAGGAGAAAAGTCATGAGTGAGAAAAAAGGATTTATGACAACGAAAAAAGAACGTTTTGCATATTGTCTGTTCTTCCTTGGACAGAACATTCTTTGGGGATATGCAGGCTATATTGAAACGTTTTTAACAGACATTGGGATAGCAGCAGGAACAGCAGCATTGCTTCTTTTGGTTCCAAAGCTTTGGGACGCGGTAAACGATATGATTTTCGGATACATTGTTGACAGAACCCAGTTTAAAAATGGAATGAAATTTATCCCATGGGTAAGAATCGGTGTAAGTGCAATCGGTATTACCACAGTTGCATTATTTGCGATTCCAGAATCAGCTTCGCAGGGTGTGAAGGTAGCGTGGTTCTTAATCGCGTATATCTTATTTGATATCAGTTATACGATTTTGGATGCACCAGCATTTGCAGTAACTACCGTAATGACCTCAGATGTACAGGAACGTACTTCTATCATTGCAGGCGGAAATCTTTGGGGAATGGTAGGTGGCGTAGTAGCAGCTCTTGTAGTGCCTATGCTCCGTCCAATACTCGGCTGGTCATTGGGCTGTGTGGTATTCGTACTCGTAGCCGTTGTGATGATGATACCGATGCTTTTCAATGTAAAAGAGCGTACCTGTGAAACAGCAATTGCAGAAACGAATCCAGGCTTCAAAGAAATCATTCACTATTTGAAAAACAATAAATATTTATTTGTAACACTTATCGCAATGCTTATTTTAGGCATTTCAAGTTTGGAACAGAAGATGGCGATTTACATGGGTCGTATCTGTCTCGGACAGGAAAACATGGCAACACTTGTAGGTGCAGGTGTATCCGTTGCGGTTATTACCGTAGCGATTGTGGTACCTAAACTTTCTAAGAAATATGATAAATTTTATATACTGTGTGCAGGACTTGCATTTACAGTAGTGATGAATATTGTTGCTTATTTTGTAGGCTATGACAACTTTGTATTGGCACTTCTTGTGACCATGCTTAAGTGTACGGGGCTTGGATTCTGGTCAGTAGTTATCTACATGCTGATTGCAGATACTGTAGAATATGGTACATACAAAACGGGTACAAGAGCAGCAGGTATTTCGTTTAGCTTGCAGACATTTACAGCGAAGTTAAAGAACGGTTTGATTGGAACAGTAATTTTATCTTCACTTGCTTTGGTAGGCTTTGTAGAAGGTGAAAATGTCGTACAGCCAGCAGGTGTGGCAGATGGCGTTTGGGCACTTTTCTGTTTGCTTCCAGCAGCAGGCTTTGCAATCGCCCTCACAATTTTGGCCTTGTTCTACAAGCTTCGTACCAAGGATGTACAGGTAATGTCACTTTATAACAATGGTAAGATTTCTCGAGAAGAAGCAGAAGAAAAACTCGCAGAAAAGTATGGTCCAGCAGGAGCAAAATAATGAAATCTGAAGTGAAGGTATATGACCGCGGAAATGGAGAAATTCAAAGAGTACAAGTCGTAAGCTGGGATGATTGGTCCCAGCTTGACTTTCTATGGTTAAAACAGGAAAGTGTAGAGCAGCAGGTTGCTGCATTGAAATGCTTCCGTGATATTTATCACAACTTTTTGATTCCAACTATGCCATGGGTATTTCCACAGATGGTGATGTTTGCATTGCCAGATGAGGAAGAAATGTATGACGTGCTTGCCGCTTGTGCAAAAGACGGTATGCACATGACAGAGGAAGAAGTTTGGTACAAGAGTGAGAAATACGGAAACGTATCCGATCCACTTACCATTGCCAGCATTGTTTTAGAAGAAGGTGTGCACCTTAAAAAAGGGCAGCCAGAATTTTTAAATGAAAAAGCAAAACGATTGTATCAGGAATTGGATGCACGCGACTGTGTGCATATCGTAGGTGGAAAATTACCAAATACACAGATTATTCCTGTGGGAAGATATGCAGGCTACTTGTCTCAGACAGAAGGTCAGATGAAGGTGAATGCAAACTTCTTTATCATGGACCCATTTGACTGTGCGACCATTTATGATCAGGTGGGTACACCATTTGGTCTTTGCATCAAAGATGGTGTAATCGAAAATCCGCCGCTTTATAACCGCGAAGCCCTTTTGGTAGAACAGGAAGGCGCATCGTATATTTCACAAAAAGATATTCACGACCTTATTGTAGAGGTAAATGGAAAGACATATATATCCGGAAAGAACGCCGTGATTTACACACGTCCAAAACACAAAAAGACACCAGATGATGACCGAGTAAAAGTTGTTATCGTAGGACGTCAGGTAGTGGCGGTCAAACGCAGTGGCAGTGTGCCAGTACCAGCCTCAGGATTTGTCTTAAGTATCAAAGGTGGCAAAATCGCACCTGGTGATGTGGTCGCTTACCACGGCTTAAAAGACGTGCAGTTTGGCATTCAGGTAGGAAATAGTATTATTTCAAAAGGCGTAAAAACGGAAAAATTTATTTCTAAGTTTTATAACATTCGTAAATTAGAACGCGTACCATATCCACCAAGTCTGTATCCAATGGACTTTGAAGGTGCACGTGCAGCACGTGTCGCGCTTGGCGCAGATGCAGATGCTAAGCCAGTGCTTTTCTGGGCAGAAGGAAAAGGAAAGGTGCTATATGTGCCAGGTGAAGACAGCACAGGAGCAAGCTTAAGTGAAATGGCAGAAATCGCCTTGGATTTAGGCCTTCGAAATGCCGTGAATCTGGATGGTGGAGGTTCCGCACAGATACTTCTTGATGGAGAAAGAGGTCTTCATATTTCGGATCGAAATGTGGAGGATAATACAGATGCGGAAAGATTGGTTCCGCTTGGATTGATAATACAATAAGAAAATAATAGAATTTTAGGAAGAGGGGAGAGATAATATATGAGCGAAAAAGAAAAGCAGCGAGATGAATACAATTTTTCTGCAAATGAATTTGAAACACCAAGCTCGGATTATGATTCCCATAGAGATGAATTTGGTTCACTGCCAAAGAGTGAATTTAATGAGTGTCAGGAAGAAATAAAAATAAAACCAAAGAGATCTAAGTTTAAGAGGATGATGAGGTATTTTGTAGCGGGCGTAGTAAGCTTAGTTATGATTACTGAGTACGGAAACAACATTGTACCAGAAAATGATAATGTCGATAATATACCGATAATTGATAATGAAGTGAATGTAGAAGATAATGTAGAAGATAAAGTTGAGAGTGATAAGGAAGAATCGTTTAGGAAAAAAGACTTATATTTTTCGTTTCAATTGCAAGAATATACGATATATCCCAGAGAGGAATATGTCATAGAGTTTAGGAGAGAATCCATGGAGGAATATTATCAGTATCTCGCAGAACTTGTATATGAAATTGTTTCAAATATTACAGACGATGATCTGAAATATTTTGAGGATAATCAATTATACATTTATTATCATTATGATGAAGCCCCACAATTGGCAGAAAATAATGTATATTCAGATGCTGAGGGTATATATTCAAGTTATGACACAATAAATTTTACATCAGATAAGCTCTTCGGAAAGTATAACAGTATAAGGGTACAGGGAAGATATATTATACGCTTTAAGAGTGATGAGGATTTGAAATATATACAAAGAATGGTAAAAAAATTCGGAGGCATGACAAAGCAAGAAATATTAGAAGTATTAAAAGTAGAATATGTATATGATGATATTATTGTTAATAAACTTGAGTTTTGTAATTCATATACAATGAATGAAGATGGAAGTGTTGCAGGATATACATCTAATGTAGTAGGAGATAGCAGTGAGCTTGGAGCCGGAAGATTTCTGGGGAAACATGGGGATTACACTACTAAACTTCCACAATTTTTAACATTAAGAAAGATTGAACAATAGAGTTAGGAGATAAAATATGAATACACAAAAGAAGTCAGGTAACACATTAATTAGTACAATGTTATTTTTAATCTTATTTGTTTTAGCAGAATTTAAAATAATTGGAGGCTATCAGTCTGTAACGATAATGCTTGATGGAATTATGCCAATTGACAGTACACCGATTACGACAACTTGCAAAGTCGCATATATCATCATAGGGGCGGTTGCGTTTACTAATATCGTAAGAGCAATCATTAGCAAAATAAAACCAAAGTCAAATAGATCGCATACATTACTTCTATTGTTATATAATGCGGTGAGTTATATAAGTGTTATCGTAGGATTAATTTTGGCGCTTGTTGCGTTGAAGGTCGATGTTGTGGGAATTGCAACTACCGTAGGAATTTTAGGTATTGTGGTTGGCTTTGGAGCAGAGAGTCTTATTGCGGATGTATTTACTGGGATATGTATGATTTTTGAAAATCAATTTAATGTTGGTGATATCATTGAGGTGAACGGATTTAGAGGAACTGTAACTCAGATAGGTATACGCACAATAAGCGTAAAAGATAGCGGTGAAAATGTAAAAATATTAAATAATTCAGAAGTAAAGAATGTTTTAAATTGTTCTGAAAATAGTTCTGCAGCAGTTTGTGATTTCCCTGTTAGTTATAACACGGACTTGGAACAGGTAGAGAAGTTGTTAAAAGAAACTCTTGTAGAAATTCAAAAAACACATGCAGATGTTTTTGAATCGCTTGACTATGTAGGTGTAGATAAATTAGGTGATAATGCTATTACACTAAGAGTTGTTGGAAAAACAGATGAAAAAAAAGTTTTTGTAGCTAAGAGAATCTTAAACAGAGAAGTATATTTAATATTTAATAAGCATAAGATAGAAAACCCATTACAGGAAATTTATATCCATAAGAATTAGTATTGCATGTAAAATGTATGGAAGACCACAATAGTCGCATTTATAGCGATTATGGTGGTCTTTTCTTTTGGCGTTTTTGTGGTGCTTTTATGGGACATCATATGTGGATAATAGAGTTAACAAGAAACAAGAGTTTCGTGCATATGAATGCAGAAAGGTGGACTCTATGCCATATATGAAATTTAAAAACTGGTACTTACCAAATTGTGATATCGCTTTTCCAACAGAGGAAGAAGCATGGGAATATTTAGAAGAAATCGAATAGATGAACGGATTGACAAAAGTATAAATTGTACACTATCCTATAAGCATAGACGGAAAATAGGAGAGTACGATTATGGAACTAAAAGACGCATTATTGAAACGTAGAAGCGTTCGTAAATTTACAGACGAACCAGTCTCTGAGGAGATGGTAGAAGAACTCCTTCATGCAGCCATGAGTGGACCAAGTGCCTGCAACAAAAAGCCTTGGGAATTTTATGTGGTGACAAACCCAGAAAAACTCGAAGAGTTAAAGGGAGCATCGAAATTCACAAAGTTTAATGCAAAGCTTGTCATTGTCGTATGTGGAAATTTACTTAACGCATTACCACTTCAGATGGCGAATTACTGGATTCAGGATTGCAGTGCCGCTACAGAAAATATCCTCCTTCGTGTAACCGATTTAGGTCTCGGTGCAGTATGGTGTGGCATCCATCCGCAGAAGGGCGCAGAGGAACGTGTACGTAAAATGCTCGACATTCCAAAGACACAGATTCCACTTAACCTCATCTTCATCGGTCATCCTGCAGAAGAACCTGATGCAAGAGATCAGTATGAAGAAAAAAGAGTGCATTATATCAGATAGGAGAAAAGAAGATGTTAGTCTTAGTATATAGAAAATGCAGTACTTGCCAGAAGGCACTTAAATGGTTAGAGGACAACCAGATTGAATTTGAGGAACGTCCAATCAAAGAAGAAAATCCTACCTTTGAAGAACTCAAAGAATGGTATCAGATGAGCGGTTTGCCACTCAAGAAATTCTTTAACACAAGTGGTTTGATTTATAAAGATTTAGGTCTTAAGGATAAACTTCCTACCATGTCTGAAGAGGAACAGTTGAAACTTCTCGCTACCGATGGAATGCTGGTAAAACGCCCGCTCGTAATCGGAGAAGATTTTGTGCTCACAGGCTTTAGAGAGAAAGAGTGGGAAGAGAGGCTGAAATAAGATGAAATCATATTTAATAAAAGATACCACAAAAGAAGAACGCATCGAACTGATTCGCCATTGGGTTCCAGCAGATGAAGCGATGGAAGACTGCGATATCGATCTTTGGGATATGTACCGTGATTATATCAATGGGGAGAGGGAAATTGCGGAGATAAATGCGGAGTTTGTGGAAAATTAAGTTATGTAGTACACCTATATAAAAGACGGGGGATTAATATGAGAGTTTTATTGTTTATTTTGTTTTTCCCGATTGCATTTCCATTGTGGTTGTTATGGAATTTGCTTGCACTAATTGGAAAGATATTATTCATTGGAGATATATTTAAGAAGTGGTGGGTTTGCGCCAGGATTCTTGAAGACCGTTTTATTGGACACATTATTTTTATAATAGGAATTAGGAAGAGAGAAATCAAATCCTAGTTCCTATTTTTTTATAGTAATTGTGAAAGGAGACAGAGATATGTTGATTTTGAAGATTTTATTTTGGCCATTTTATTTATTCTTCTGGTTATTGAAAGTAGTAGGGCAGGCAATGTTTATCAGTGATGTAATGGATCATTTTCACTGACAGGTGGATTTAAATGCCACTGAATCACTAAAAGACATAGTAGAGTATATTATGGCTTATGATACCGCTTTTCCGACAGAGGATGAAGCGTGGGAGTATTTGGAGGAAGAGGAATAGAAGGAGTCATGAACACAAAAGAGAAAATTAGATCTGTTTTAGACGATGTTACGGTGCTATGTCTATTTCAACGATTTTGCGAGAAAAATAACGATGTTATAGCAAAGCAACGTTTAAGAAACATCCTGTCACGATCGGACGATAAAAGGAAAACAATGAAAATCATGTTTGTAAACGAAATGAGAGCTGATTTAACAGACGAAGCGGCAGAACGAATGAGAGTGTTGGTAGAAGCTTTTCTTAAAAAGTCATCCTATAGAAAGAGCATTTCTGCTGATACACGAATTCGACTATTAAAGAAACAGCATTTTAAATGTAGGTTTTGTAAGAAGGACATTGATCGGAGAGCGCATGTAGATCATATTGTTCCTTTCCGGTTGGTCGGAGATGAATTACAAGACAATTTACAGATGCTCTGTCAGCATTGCAATGAAGCGAAAAAAGCAAGCGTGGATTACGAAATCAAATATTTATTACATATGAACGAAGGAGAAAAAAGATGAGAAAACTATACTTATTAGAGGTAACGCAGCACAATTTAAAGAGATACGTAGGAAAGGTTCCGGCAAAGGATTTGGTGCGATTAGCAACAAAGGTAGAGATGAAGGTCGAGCAAGAGACCCAGCGTCCCATCAATCCAAAACGAGTAGAAGATATTTCTGTATTTGTAAGCAATAATGGTTCGTTATCAACATCCATTGTAATCGGTACTACAAATGATAACTTGACCGTATATCCAGCCACAGACAATCCGGTAGCGGATTTATATTATGTAGAATTTCCTGAGACAGATGCGGAGTTTGAAGCATTCAAAGATTCCTTTGATATTATGGATGGACAGCATCGCTTATTTTCTTTCTTACCAGAATTTATTAAATTAAGCGACGATGATTGTTTTGAAATTACGTTTGAGATGTATATCAAACCAACCACAAGGGAGAAACGTATCATTTTCAAAAACACAAATGAAAAGCAGGAAAAGGTTGCGTCGAATTTATTGATGTGGTTCAGAGAAAAACTCGGTATGTTATCGGGAAGAGAGCAGACATATCATCCGGTGGTTGAACTACTGAACTCAGAGACTTGCTCTCCTCTGAAGGGAAGAATCATCATGGGTGCTGAGAAAATCACAGGCGGATTTAAGGCACAGCAATTAATTAATATTTTGGATAAGGTAGACGTAATCAGTATCGCTGGTGGATATCTAGATGATGACAAAATGCTCCAACTTTTATCCGAATATTTTTTAGGATGGGAAGACGCCGTAGGAGCAAAGATTGCAGACCGTGATAAGAATTTAGGTGCCTTTACGAAAATTGCGGGTATCAGATTTATGCTCCTAATGCTTCCAGCATTTTTTGATCAGGCAGTAAATGAGAAAGAAAGATTTAGCAGTGTATACGTGTCAAGAAAACTTAAGAGCCTATTTGGAAACGAAGGAATGCTCCCAAGAGACATTTTTGATAAAAATAGTGATTACATAAAAAATCTTGGCAGCAACCCATTTGCAGGAGAAACTCCGATTACAATTCTATCAAAAGACTGGATTGCCAAATTGAAAAACTCTGCTTCTAATGATTTTGATCCCTTGGCATAAGGTTGCGAAAATTACAAAGGAGAGGATAGAAACCATCGAGAAAGCGGTGGTTTTTACTAGTGCCGAATATGGAAGTAATGGGGATGGGGAATGTGGTAGAATATGGGAAAGGAAATGCCACGGCAACATTATTCCTTTTGGGAGGAAGGCTAGGGAAATCAAGGGTTTGTAGAGGTAGGGCATGAGGTTTTATGCCAGATTTATGCCAGAGATGGATGAGTGAGTTGTGACATGGCTTAGAAGAAGTGAAGAGAGCAGTTTTCAAGGATAAGAGTGTGCTTGAGAATTGCTCTTTTTGAATAAAAATGTCATTTGCGTCAAAAATATTCAATATAAAATTGATTTGCTAAATGATGTGATATATAATGATGTTGAATAAAAATGTCATTTGCGTCAAAAATATTCAAAAAGGAGATGGTGAGATGGATATAAAAAGAGATAAATATTTAGTAGATTTGATTAACAGAATGAATAATGGGATGATAAAAGTTGTAACTGGAATTAGAAGATGTGGGAAATCTTATTTGATTTTCACAATTTTTAAAAATTATTTAAAGGAACAAGGCGTTGATGAGGAGCATATTGTTACGATTGAATTAGACCAAAGAAAGGATAAAAAGTATCGAGATCCAGATGTTATTTTAGAGTATATAGAGTCACGTATTATAGATGATGAACAGTTTTATATTTTGTTGGATGAAGTACAATTGCTGGAGGATTTTGAAGAAGTTTTAAACTCATTACTGCATATCAAAAATTTAGATATATATGTAACAGGAAGCAATTCTAAGTTCTTGTCAAAGGATGTTATTACTGAGTTTCGTGGAAGAGGAGATGAAATTCATATTTATCCATTAACATTTAAGGAATTTATGCAAGCATACGATGGCGATATATATCGAGGATGGGCAGAATATGTTGTTTATGGTGGTTTACCGCTTACGGTAACAATGAAAACCGAAGAACAGAAGATTAATTACTTAACAAAATTATTTGAAGAAACATATTTGAAAGATATCATTGAGAGACATCATATAGAAAAAACCCAAGAGTTAGAAGACATAGTGAATGTTTTGGCATCGGCCATTGGTTCGCTTACCAATGTACCTAAGATTGAAGCAACATTTAGAAGTGTAATACAGTCTAATATTAGCGCAAATACGATTCGTCAATATATCGAGTATTTAGAGGATGCATTTGTCATTAATAAAGCAAATCGCTATAACGTTAAAGGGAGAAAGTATATAGGAACACCGCTTAAATATTATTTTGAAGACGTTGGATTAAGAAATGCAAGATTGGGTTTTAGACAGGTAGAAGAAACTCATATTATGGAGAATGTGATTTACAATGAATTACGTAGTAGAGGTTATTCTGTAGATGTAGGAGTAGTAGAAAAGCGTGGTAGAAATGAAGAAGGAAAAGAAGAAAGAACTTATTTAGAAATTGATTTCATTGCAAATCTTGGAAGTAAAAGATATTACATTCAGTCTGCATTTAGCATGCCAACGGAAGAGAAACGTATTCAGGAGAAGGCGTCTCTTATAAATGTAGGCGATTCGTTTAAGAAGATTATTATTGTTAAGGATGTTATAAATGTAACAAGAGATGAAGATGGAATTACTACGATGAGCATTTATGATTTTCTACTTAAGGAAAATAGTTTGGAACTATAGATGAGTGAGGCTGGAAAACATGGTTAGAAGAAACTTTTATGAGATAATTAAAAGTACAGGGATAAATATAACAAAAGAATACAATAGAATAAATGAACTATTTGAAAATGCAGAAGAAGGACAACCTGTACGTGATTTGGTTGAAGAGGCATTCATGCAGTTTCCAAAATCTTTTAGGGGGCGAACAATATCCTTGGATGATTTTGATGAAACATTTGGGTTTGATAACAAAATGCATATGGGTGAGATTTCTCTTGAAGAGTTATTGTTACGTTGCGAGTATATAAGTAATCTATGTGTTCAGCTAAATAAATATTATGCTCTATTTTTGGACGATAATGATCAATACAATATTCGACTTCTGATGGAGACAATAGGCGAATGTATGGATGAATTAGGTTTTATGAAATCTAACGTTGATGGAGTGATTATTTATATTGAGAAAGATGCAGCAGTAGTTTCTGTTGCAGAGATTGTTCCAAAACAACTTGCGGTTTCGGTATTGGAGTATAATCACTATAGATTAAAAGGAGATTTGGGAAGAAAAAGAACGCTTCTTAAAGAAATGGCAGATAATATCGAACCAGAACGTAAGAGATTAAGAGAAACAAATAGTACACTTGAGACCCAGTTGTTTCAATTGCTTAATAAGTTTGTGCGACATGATCATTCACAGACGCCTTATATTGCTACAATGAAAGGTAGAGATATAGAGGAAGTTTATGATGATATTTATCAACTGTGGCTGTTTGCAAAACTAAACATTGATAACATGGAAAGACGAGAGAGAATGAAAGTGTTGTTGAATCAAATTAATGGTTAAAGATGCTTGTAAATATAGGAGATAATTATGAATTTAGGTGGATATGACAAATATGATTTCAAGGAAAGCGATGGAAATGCAATCTTAAAACAATTGTTGGAATCTCAAAAAAATATATATTGTCATTTTAATGAATTAGATAAGATACCTAATTTTGATGGCTCTTTTGATGTATTAGATGTGCATCAACAAAAGTCTATACCATTAGGCAAATTTGAAGTGCAAGTTAAAACGCTTAATCATGATTATACAAATTCTAATAAAAGAGAAAATTGTAGTAAATACAAATACTCATGTGATACCAAAATTTTTAATGCGGTCAAAAAGGCAATTACCCTTAATCCGTGTATACTGTTTATGGTTGATGTTACAAAAAAGAGAGTTTTTTATAAATATGTTTCACTAGAATTCGTTTTGTCTTTGAGATTAGAAAATGAAGAAAGCAAAATGATTTATTTTGATGATGTAGATGAAATAACAGATGTAGACTCTTTTTACCAAACGGTGAAGAAGATATATATAGAAAGAAAACTGGAATTGACAAAGGGGGAAAAGAATTTATTAATAACAAATGACAAGTTAACATCTGAAGAGTTGTCTATGTTGCAAGAGGAGTCTGATTATTTAAACGATGTATTTAATAAAGAGTTAGAATTTATAAAGAGACGATTGTTTCCAGATGTGTGGAAGTTCGGCATTGCATATTTACGCGATGGGGATACTATCGGCGTGGGAATATATTGGATTTATAAAGGAACACAAGGAGAATACATTAAAAAGCTTGATAATCAATCGCATAAGAGCTGTGTGTTTATTAAAATTCAGCGGAAAAAAGATGTAAATGTTAGAGAACTTGTTAATGCGTATATAAAGAATGCATTAGAGACAGCTTTTGAAAAGCGGGTTTTTCCATTAGAATATGTTAAAACAGAAGCTCTCGGAGAAATAATTTTTTATTTTCTTGATAAAGTTGCGTCTATTGAAACATCGTTTGAAAATCCTAATAAGCCAACGATTTACTATAAGGATGAAGAGGAACTTTGTGTTGTTGAAAAATTTTATAGTGCAATGATTCAATATGCTTATGAACCATATAAGTACATCCCTTTGGAATTGGAATCAGTAGAAAAGGCCATTTTTCTATCAGATCCGATTAAAGAAATAGGCAATGGAAGGAATCTGACAGAAAAGAGAAAACGTTTACAGTACCTATTTACGCATCCGGAGGAGAGGGATGATATCACGCTAAATATTCATTTGAGCGGTAAATTTGAATATGCAATTATTAAAGAGGCGATTGATGAATTAAAAGTGCGAAAAGTAAAAGTGGTACAAAGAATATGGAAACCAAGGGATTGGAATAATCATATGCGTAGAAATAAAAACAGAGGTTTGTTGAGAATTGAAAATGGTTACAATGTAGATGAATATTTTGATAACCTTGAAAAACTAATATGTATTTTGCCAAAACATTATAAATATTTTATTGAAAACGCTCCTGGATATGATGAAAGTTTTATTATAAAAAGGAAGTTCATTTTTTCTTTTTCACATATGGATGATTTTTCAGTTGAATCTGTTGAATTAACCGAAAGAGATTTTGAAACAGAAATTGATGATAGTATATATGGGTTAACATTTGAGGAAGAAAAAGAATTGTTTGTTAATCATAATTGCTTATATCTTAGAAGTGGTATTCACGCTCATGTTTTTGATGTTTCATTCCCATTATTGGATAATATGTTCTATCTGGTGTATAGCAATTGGGCGAAAAAATTAGAGCTTTCTAATTGTAAGTTTGGTGATAGACATCGATTGATAGAATATTAAGGCAAGAAAAGAAAGTAGAACAGTAATATGCGAGAAATTATTTTAGAAGAACTCAGAAAAATAGAAGAACAGGAAAACGTAAAAATCATCATGGCAATCGAATCCGGTAGCAGAGCTTGGGGATTTGCTTCGCCAGATAGTGATTATGATGTTCGTTTCATCTATGTGAGAAAAGAAACTGACTACCTCAAACTCGAAAAGTTTCGTGATGTTATCGAGTGGAAATTAGATGATGTATTGGATATTAATGGCTGGGATATTCGAAAAGCATTGCAGTTATTACACAACTCAAATCCAACTGTTTTTGAGTGGTGTGCTTCTCCAATTGTATATAAGGAAACAGAAGAATTCACATGGTTAAAAGAAATCTTGCCAATGTATTTCTCTGAAAAGAAAAGCCTGTATCATTATTGGCACACAGCGGACAGTACATATCGTATCCACCTCACAGGCAATGAAGTAAAGGCGAAGAAATACTTCTACGCACTTCGTCCACTCCTGGCCGCAAAGTGGATTCTTGACAAGAAAACAGCTCCACCAATGCTGTTTGAAGAATTGATGGAAGCGGAGCTGGAAGAAGAACTAAAACCAGAACTAGAACGCCTACTTACATTAAAGAAAACATTAACTGAAATAGGATTGGTGCCAAAGATACCTGTTCTTGATGTTTATATTCAGCAGAAAATGTTAGAGATAAAATCACTTGCAGAAGAAGCAGAAGGGAAAGTATCAGATTGGGATACATTGAATGCGTTGTTTTTGAGAATGGTGAAGTAGAGAAAATTAATAAGGGAAAAGAGCACTTCAGTGACGATGAGAGTCGTTGCTGGAGTGCTTTTTTGTTTTTTGGTAGTACCATATATGGAAGTGATTGAGGGTGAAAATATGCTAAGATTTAAATAATAGAAATGTAGCAGAACAGGGGGAGAAAATATGCTTAGAAATTACCAACAACAAGCAGTTGATAATATTGAAGAAGCTATTATGAAAGGAGTACAAAAAATAAAGGTAGAAATGGCGGTTGGAACAGGTCGATTTTATGTTCTTGCGGCTGTTTTAAAGTTAAATAGTGTTAAAGAGAAAAACATTTTAATAGTAACTTCAACGAAAAGTGTATGTGAAAATATTGAAAAAGTTATTAGTGAGGGAGAGGAAACACATACAAATTATGAGGTTATGACATATGTAACTGCGATAGAGCATGCAAGAAATGGTATAGATTATAATATTGTAATTTTTGATGGAATTCATTTTGGAGAGGAATGCTTAGGAGAGTTATTTGATAGATATAAAAGTGCGCAGTTTATAGGATTTACTTCAACACTTGGGGAAAGCTGGGCCGGCGCGTTTGCTGACGTAAAAAGTGTTTTTTCATATTCGTATACACAAGCTTTGCTTGATGGACAAATAAATAGATTGAACTCTGGCGATAAAGTAATGAAATTATGTCAAAGGATGTTGCTTCATAATGGATGTACCGATATCAAACAAACGATTGATAATAAGTGGGGAGATATAGAGGCATCATTAGGTGATGAGCAAATGGTTTTTGAAATTCGTAGTTATAGAGATAAGTTTATAGAAAATGAACTAGTATATAGTTGTATTAAACGTATTGAAAGAATTAATAATGTCAAAACAAGTAAAACGTTAGTATTAATTATGTTTTGCATTGTTGATAAAATGCTTAAACAAAAGATAGAAAAAGATTATGGAGTTATTATATGGGATATTAGAAATATTAAATATTTATGTTCATCTAGTAGTTTAAGTGATGAATTGGCGGAGTATGTTAGATATTCAATTGTAGAAATTGAAGAGGAAAAGGTTGATGAGAAATTCTGCCCTTCAAGAACCACAGATATAGATAAGACTTTAACCGTAGAAAAAATAAATGAGTATCAAAATAGAATAAAAAAATGTCCTACTGGAAATAAAGAAGGCGCAGATAAAATCTATGAAACGATTTGTACGGATATTATAAAAGAATTATTTGAACCAGCATTGGAAAACTTTATGCCTCAGAAATCGACAAACAATAAAATGTTCAGAATGGATCTTATTTGTGCAATAAAGGCGGAGACTGGATTGTGGTGGTTTATTAAGCATTTTTATCGTACAAATTATATAGTTTTTGAATTCAAAAATTATGAAAAAGAGATTGATCAAAATAACATAGTTATAACTGAAAAATATCTAAATCCATATACCTTAAGGAATGTGGCGATTATCATTTCGAGAAAGGGATTTAGCTCGAATGCAAAGAAACTGGCAATTTCAGAACTTCATAAGAGAGGATATTTGATTATCGATCTTACGATGGAGGATCTAATGCATATGTTGTCATATAAACAGAGCGGTGGTAATCCAGAAGATATAATTCAAGGAAAAGTAGATCAATTATTGATGGAGATAGATGTTTAAAAATATACATTTATAAGAATATAAGTGATTATTAAAACATAAAGCGAGGAAGAAAAATGGATTGGGAAACTAGAGAACTAGAAAGAATATTTGAGTATGCGAATCAGAAATTCTTGGAAAATAATTTAATGCTTTTAGAAACAAAAGTAGCAGAGAGAACGTTGTGTGGGGCATTGATGTTAGAACTGCATGAAAGCAAAAAAAATACTCAATATCAAAATTATTATGTGGATGTAGAATATAACAGGAATGTAGGTGGAAAATTAAAAACTATTAAGAAGACAATAAGGGGTGTAGATGAAGAACCTATAACAATAAATTGTGATTTAATATTACATAGTAGGGGACAAAATGTTGTACAGGACAATCTTATTGCATTAGAGATGAAAAAGGCCTCTGCAAGAAAATGTGAAAAGCAAAGTGATAAAAATAGATTGGAATGCCTTACCAAGAGAGTGACAGAAGATGTATGGAGTTATGGTGAACAAGTATTACCAGAACATGTATGTGGTTATAAACTAGGAGTATATTATGAGATTAATTATAAGAAACGAAGTATAAGTATTGAATATTATGCCGATGGATCTATCTATAATCAATATATGATACATTTCTAATTTGATAGATATTACGAGATAATTGTAAGAACTAATATTAACTAAAAACTAAGGAGAAAATAAAATATGAATCAAATATTGAGAGAACCTAATATATGGGATCTACATATACACACTCCACTAGGAACACCTACCAAGAAAAATTATGATGGAATTTCATCTTCAGAATTTGTTGATAGTATTATAAAAATTTTTGGTGAAGCAACAAACAAAATTGGCATGATTTCATTCACTGATCACAACAAAATAAATAGTGAAGTATACAAAATTTTTAGTGGAAAGAGTGATATTGCAGTTGTTCCAGGTGTTGAGGTAGATGTCTTTTTAACTCAGGAAGATAAAGGTCCAAAGCACGTTATTTTTTACTTTGATGAAAAAGAATTAGATGATATTGATGGATTAAAACTATTAATAGAATCGTATTTAGAGAGTCAGGCAAAGGTCTTCTTTGAAGATTTTGCAATGCATTTAATTCATAAAAAGAAAAAATTTGTAGTTTCTCCACATGCGTTTAAACAAGGTAAAAGAGGGATAGAAAATGAATGGTCAGATGAAGAATCTGCAGCGAAGGGGACAAGTCGTTTTTCAGGTTTGTTTTTTCCGTTCTGGGAAGCAGGAGGGAAGAGCGATATATGGAAAGCGATAGATTTTTTGAAAGAACAGAGTGGAGATGAGGAAAATCAACAAGCAGTTATCGCATTTTCAGATTCGGCAGACTTTGAAAAGTTAAAGAAGTATATAGAAAATCCACATCAATATTTTTTGTGTTTGAATTCCTTTAAGGGATTATTGCTAGCAGGAAGTGATTTGAGTCGTATTATATATGATAAAGAAGAACGGCCGAAAAGTAGCCCATCTGAAAAAATAAAAAGGGTTATTGTCTCAAATAACTTAAAACCATTGAAAAATGAAAATAAAGTTGAAATGGAGTTTTCAGATAGATTAAATGTGATTGTAGGAGGTAGAGGAAAAGGAAAATCTGCTCTATTAGGGGCAATTGTTTCGGGAATTAGTGAAAGTAAAATTGATAAAGACAGAATTTCATTTGTGAAGAAGTTTCATGCTAAAATTACGAATTTTAACGGTACGCCTATGACTTCAGATACAAAGATAGAGTATCTGAGTCAGTCGTATATCAACCAACTTTTCGATAGTGATAAGCCTAATAAGCTAGAAGAATTCTTTGAAAAAGAATTTTCTGATAGTGATAATATTTCAGCTGGAATATCTAACGTTTTAGCTATTATAGAAAATAGCGGAAGGCATGAAGTGCTAGAAGACATAAATGTTATAGATGATTTAAAACACATAATATGTATTGACACGAAAACATCAGATATGAGAATTCAAGAGAAAAAATACAAAACAATTCCACTTCACACAAGTGGTGTTGGATATGAGAAAAACATAAAGAAAATTTTGCCTAAAGATAAAGAAATCTGGGATGAAAATCTTGAAAAGACTTTAAGCGAATTTATCAATACATTGTTAGAGAATATAGCTAGGACAAATTATCGTCGATTAGAAAATATAAGGTATGCACAGTTGCTGAAAAAGAAAATCGATTTAAAAAAGAAAAAGAGAAGTCAAGAAGATAAAAAGAAAATTGAAGGAAGAATACATATAGAACAAAAGTTAAGGTATTTATATACAAAGGAACTGGAACGTATCCGTCAAATAAACAAATTATATGAAGTGGATGTTGATATAACGACAATCAAAATTCAATATCAATCATACAACGGAGAAGGAGAAAATCAGATATTTTTCGCCTCGGTGTCAAATAAGGAACATCCAGTAGAGTTTGCAAGAAGAGTGATTATTGATTCAATTAAGAAAAACAAGATTAGAAAACTTGACAGGATGTGTAATGAAGAGCTTTTTAGACGTTATGCTACAACAAATGAATTTGAAAGAGTTACAAAAGAGAATATTACGTTTCATGATTTGGTTAGCAAGATATCACGTCTGGAGGGGTTAAGAGCAGAAATAGTTCATCGTATTATATATAAAAATACTGATGGATATAGGGATTTACATAAAACATCGCCGGGGATGCAAACGAGTGTAATTATGGAATATGTATTACACTCTGATTCGACAACAACTCTTTTAATTGATCAGCCAGAAGACAATATAGATAATGAGGCAAGATATGCACAATTGACTAAATGGATAAAAAAACAGAAATATAATAGACAGATTATTTTAGTTACACATGATGCAAATATTGTAATTAATGGAGATGCAGAATGTGTAATCATTGCAAATCATTCGGGTGAAACATTTGATTATGAATATGGAGCACTTGAATATGAGAATATTTTGGATAAGGCAGCAGTCATATTAGATGGAGGAAAGGTTGCGATTCATAGGAGGATGGATAAATATGGAGAATAAAATAAAAATAGTATTTGAAAAAGAAAACAGAAAAATAGAGTTGGATATTGGAAATCCAGATTTAGCTGAATTAATCCACACAATTGTGGCTGAGGAACTAGAGATGTCAAGAGAGAATGTTGGGATTAGTACAGATGTGGAGAATTTTGATACAGAGGAATTATTAGATATTTTAGTTGGCGTACATGAAGAGTTTTGTGAGGAGCTAGAGACTTTCTATACAAATATCAAGACTGATATAAAAACATATTATGATGATGAGATGCTTGGGGAAGAGATAATAAGACGAATTAAAGAGCAAAATTAAATATGTTTACTGTAGGGGTAGTCATGCTAAGCTATCTCGCTGGCAAGGCGCTTATTTGCAGAGATTTATTCTGTGAGTCTGTGCCTTTTTTGCCGTCTAAGCATGACTACAGGTGCCTGCAGTCAACATATTGTATTTTTGTTTGCGGATATATTTCGAGATGTTGCATGTTTCGAGAAAAAGAAATATAATATTCTTGTCGATTTATGTCTATATTTAGGAGGAGTTCCATGGAATATTTAACAGTTAAAGAGATGGGAATAAAGTGGGGGATTACGAGCCGAATGGTTAATGTATATTGCTCGCAAGGTCGTATTCCAGGCGCTATTAAAAAAGGGAATTTATGGTTAGTACCAGAAGATGCAAAGAAACCAGATGATCAGAGGAAGAAGGATAACTGATATGGCGAAAACGAAACACGAATCAACACCTCATGCGAAAATGTTGTTGGTGGCACTTAGATCAGTTGGATATACAAATGAAACTGCTATAGCGGATATCATTGATAATAGTATTTCGGGTGCTGCAACGGAAATCGAGCTTTATTTTGATTGGGATAATAGAAGGATAATTATTGCAGATAACGGGTTTGGAATGCAATATGACGAACTATTAGAGGCTATGGAAATTGGTTCTGCAGACCCAAACGAAGTAAGACCGTCAGAAGACCTTGGTAGATTTGGTCTAGGTATGAAGACAGCGACATTTTCTATGGCTAAAAATTTGCTTGTAATTACAAAAAAGAATAATCAGATTTCTAATGCGGAATGGGATTTAGATGAGGTCGCTCATGAAGACAAATGGGAGTTATCAGAGTATGATGATGATCAGATTCATGATGTATTATCATCGGTGGATTCTCTGGTAGATTATAACAATTGGGACCAAGGAACGATGGTAATCATTTCAAAGTTAGATCGTCTTGTAGATGAAAGCAATATAGATAAGTCAAAGAAGAATTTTTACAAGATGATTAAAAATATTAAGTCACATATAGCGATAACGTTCCATAGATTTATTGAGGAAGATGATTTAGTTATCCGAGTAAATACAAATGAAATAAAAGCTTGGAATCCATTTTGGTTAAAGAGTCCAGCAACTATGGAACTTTCGCGAGAAGAACTCTTCGATGGAAAAAATACAGTTGTTGTTGAACCATACATATTGCCACATAAAAATAAATTTGCATCTGAAGAGGAATATAAAGATGCGAGTGGGGTAAAAGATTGGAGAGGCCATCAGGGCTTTTATGTATATAGAAACAGAAGACTATTGGTGTATGGAACTTGGTTTGGAAAATTCAAAAAAGAGCCAGCATATAATTTGGCGAGGATTAAGTTAGACATGAGTGCCGATAGTGATTTTGAATGGGATATTGATATAAAAAAATCCAAGGCAACGTTGCCTGTGTCTATTGAGGAACAGGTTACTCAGATAGCATATCTTGCGATTGAAAAATCGGTAGCAGTTTATAATTCTAGAGGCGTATATAATAGAAAAAACACTGCAAATAATACGAGTTTAAAATATGTGTGGGAGCAGCGAAAAAATCTTTCGGGCAACTATATGTTTTATCTAAATAAGAAGCATCCAATGTTGATGAAGATTTTAGCAGATATGGACGAAGAAAAACAAAAAGAATTAAAAACATATTTGTCTTTAGTTGAAAATTATTCTCCAACAATGTTAAGCGGGGTTTTAAGCGCGGACAATGCCGTAGACGTTTCAGAGGAAGATAAGCAGAAAGAAATATTAAGTATTAAAGAAAAAATTCAGATATTTAGAGTTCTTCAATATGATGATGAAGAAATATTTGATGCATTGTGTGATTCGCCTGAATATCTGTACATCAAAGATGAATTAAGGGATATTATAAAGGAGACGATTTAATGGGGACAAACCTTAATGAAAAATATGAAACTGCATATGATGTATATGAAAAAGTTTTTGAGACAACGGTTGGTGAAACTCTTAATGAGAGAATTAATGAGGCTATAAGTAAAACTGTTGAAAGTATGAAATTGTTGAATCTGATTGATGATGAGACTGAGTTAAAAAATTATTTATTGAGTAGAATTAGCCGAGAAAAAGAAGAGGATACAGTATCCGTTATGCTTGGGGATGATGCGGAAAATTCAACTTGGTGGGATGAATACAGAGAAGCGCATTCAAGTGAGTTAAAATTCTGGAATCGATATAGTAAGTATTTGCATTCCATCAAACATTGGGAAAAGAGTGCAATTATAAAGAGTATTGGAAATCCGACAGATACATTATTAAATGCTATAGCAGATCCTCAAAAGTCAGTTGCACAAGAAAAACGCGCTATGGTAGTTGGCTATGTGCAGTCAGGAAAAACTGCAAACTATATTGGATTGATAAATAAAGCACTTGATGCGGGATACAAATATATTATTGTATTGGCAGGAATTCATAATAATCTTCGTAGTCAGACACAATCAAGAATCGATGAAGAGGTATTAGGATATGAGACTTCTTCAGAAGCGAAACAAAAGCAAAGAGAAAGAGCAGAGAAAAATAAGATAGGCGTTGGTAATCTTTATAATGCAGGATTTGTCCAGACATTAACATTCCGTGATGAGAAAGGTGATTTTACAAAGAATAAGTCGGGATGGAATACACACCCAGATATTCCGACAATTATTGTAACTAAAAAGATTAAATCAACGTTAACAAACTTAATTGAGAATATTGAAAGTAATAGTGAAATTTCAAAAGACGAGAATGGTCGCTTTTATATGAAGGCAAAATATCCGTTATTATTGATTGATGATGAAGCTGATCAGGCATCAGTAAATACGGGATATGATTATGATGAAGATGGAAAGATTGTTGATGAATATGATGTAACAACTATTAACAAATTAATTAGAAACTTACTTAATCATTTTGAGAATAAATCATACGTTGGATATACTGCAACTCCATATGCCAATATTTTTATTCCTAATGATTTAGAATGTGCAGGAGAAGATTTGGGAAATGATTTATTCCCATCTGATTGTATAATTAGTCTTCCAAAACCTTATAGATATATTGGAGCAAATGAATTCTTTGGTTATGGAACAGAAGATGAAGAACCTAAACCAATGCCTCTTGTACGAAAAATAAAAGATGAAGATTTTATTGATACAAAGGAAAAAACAGTTGGGGAATTGCCAGAAAGCTTAAAACGAGCAATGAAGTATTTCTTAGTTTCCGTTGCGATAAGAAATTGTAGAGGCGAGAAGTATAAACCTAATACAATGTTGATTCATGTGGCACGAATCAAAAATATGCATAAGCAATTGGAAAGAAAAGTGTCAGAGTATTTTTGTGATGAATTGCAGCCTATGATAATTGATGGGGATACTGTAACAAAGGCAGAGATATACGAAATAATCAATGATGAGTATTATCCTACTTCGGAAAAGATGCGTAATGAGTTTTCAAGATATATGGACGGAGCAGTAGATATTGATGCAGATACCATATATACAGAAATATTGCGTCTTATGAACGAAGAAAAGATTAGAATTAATGTGATTAATGGTGATAGTAAAGATGTTCTGTCATATAAAGATCATGAGGGCGAAGAATACAACGTAATTGCAATTGGTGGAGATAAGTTTTCACGTGGTCTAACGCTAGAAGGATTATCTATTAGCTATTTTACAAGAGAGTCTAAGTATTACGATACATTGATGCAGATGGGTAGATGGTTTGGTTTCAGACCTAAATATGCAGATTTATGTAGAGTGTTTATTACAGATAATATTTATCGATGGTTTGCGAGAATCGCTTTTGCAACTGATAACTTAAGAAATCAAATCACATACATGTGTGAGGAAAAAGCTAAGCCAAAAGAATTTGGACTTAGAGTAGCGACACATCCGGAATTAAAGATTTCAAGTCCTAAGAAAGTGAAATCAGGCGTGATTCAGCAACTAGATTTTAGTGCAACACTCACTGTAACAAGAGACATCGACGTAGATATTGAGTTGTATGAAACAAATTATCAAGCAGTGAATCATTTGTTTACATATGCGGAAAAAATTGTAGAATCAGAGGAGCACTATAAGAGATTAAATAGGGAGTCGAATAATAATCATTTGTTCTTAGAAGAGATTAATAGTAATCAAATTATAGAGTTCTTTAGAAATTATAAGACGTCAAAGAGAGCTAGAAAAGTAAATGGTAATAATATTGCGACTTATATTGAAGAACAGAATAAAGATGGACTATTAACAAAGTGGACAGTATGTCTTATTAATTCTGGAAAAGAAAATCCTGGATTCAAAATTGCGGGATACTCTATAAGAAACGGTATAACAAGACATGGAGAAAATAGTGTTGTATTACTTCCAACTGGTGATGCATGTTCTGTTCACATGCTTAAATCTAAAGATCAAGAATACTGTGATTTAACGCAGGAACTGTATGACAAGGTTAAGGCGGTACAGGATAAAGGAAATGAAAAGACTGTTGCAGAACATATACGTGCAACATACCTCGACCCACAAAAAGGATTGTTATTAATATATCCAATTGATCATATGGATTCAGGCGAGACAAAATACTTTAAAATTGGAGATGGAAATCATAAACCACCATTTGGTTTAGTTGTTGTCTTTCCAAAAGGAAATGGTAAAACGATTTCTTACCAGATGAATCCAGTTGCGATGAAAGGGGATCAATATGATTTCTTTGATTAATGTTGTAGATGATATAAAAAAAGACTTTGAAAAGGATGAATATACAGGAGTCAGTGCGCTTACAAGAAGCTATGTGTTAGCTAAAAACAATAGAATAAATGTTTCTGTTATTAAGAAGGATAAATCTTGTGAGTTAGAAGTAATGATTCCAGAAAATGTGTCAGCAGAAACATTATCAACGTTGCCTAAGTGGAAGGGGATGGAGACAAAGATTGTTACATCCGGAAGTGATGGAAAAAAATATATAGTTTTTCATCAACTAGAAGGCTATGAACAGTCCGTTTTTTTGAACTTAATGCAGAATATAATTGAAGAAGTAAACTTTGTTGAATTTTCTGAGTGTATATTGGCAATAAAAGATGTATTGAAGAAGTGGAGCACTTTTTTTAGATTTGAGAGCGATTATGTTTTGTCTGCTAATACGCAACAAGGTTTATTTGCAGAATTATACGTATTAGAGAAAATGATTCAGCGAAGAGGAACAAATGCGTTAAGCGGATGGACAGGATATAATTTGGAAACACATGACTTTTACTATGGCAATGATGCAATTGAAGTAAAAAGTTCTAGCTCAAAAGGGCCAGAAAAAATTAAGGTTAGCAATGAATATCAATTAGATGATACAGGTGTTGCTGGTAGATTATATTTATTATATTTAAACATGAAAAAGAGTGAAGTCGACGGAGAAACTTTACCTGATATTGTAGAAAGAATTATGTTGCAATTCGATTATGAACAGAGAGAATTGTTCAAAGAAAAGCTGTTTAAAGTAGGATACATATATATGATGCCAGAACTTTATAAGTATCACTTTAGAGTTAGAGAAGAAAATTGTTATGATGTAAAAGAAAAATTTCCTAGAATTATACCAAGTATGATTCATAAGGGGATAGGATCGGTTGAATACGTTGTTAGCTTAGATGCATGTAACTCATTTTTAATAGAAACAGAGTCATTTTACAAAGGAGTCAATAATCTATGATTACAGATCAGATGAGACAATTTAATGAAGAATTGATAGAAGAGGTACGCGAGTATAGAGAGCAAGAAAAGTGTAGCACTGAAGATGCTTTTACGAGTGTATTTTCTTCCTATGTAATTGATGCAGGTGAAACATTTCTAAATAATAGTAATGTGTTAAGCTACAAAAAAGAATATGAGAAGGCCAAGATTAATGCATACGTTTATGATGAGTATTTTCAGACTTTGACATTGGTAGTTAGTGTTTTTGAAAATAGAGTTGATGTGTCTAAAATGGGCAAGGTAGACGTGACAAAAAATGCTAAACAAGCAACAAAATTTTATCGCATGTGCAAGTCGCGCTATTTTGATGATGTTGAAGAAACGGATCCGGGATATATAATTGCTGAATATATTAACAATTACGAACGTGATATTGAGAATATTAAGGTGATTTTACTTACGAATAAGGAGACTGTGCCTGAGACACCTGAAAGCATAAAAATAGATAAGGTTACAGTTAAGTTTGAAATCTGGGATTTGGAACGAATTTGTCAATCGTTATATCAAAATAAGTCACATGAAGACTTAATTATTAGATTTCAGAATAAATATAATAATCCTTTGAAAATGATAAAGGTAAAGCAAGAAACAGATGTATATGATTGCTATATAGGTGTTATATCTGGACAGTGCCTTGCGGAAATTTACAGAGATGAGGGACAGCGTTTAATTGAGAAAAATGTTAGATCATTTTTACAGGCAACTGGAAAAATTAATCAGGGAATCAAGAAAACCCTTAATGATGAGCCAGAAATGTTTATGACATATAATAATGGAATTTCAACTACTGCAAAAAGTATTGTCATTGATGAAGAAAAGGGTGATGATGAGTTTGTAGTAATTAAAGAGATTACTGATTGGCAGATTGTAAATGGTGGGCAAACTACAGCTTCAATACATAATGCTTTACAATGTGGAATAGATATTTCACAAGTAAATGTACAAATAAAATTAACAGTAATTAGAGACCAATCTAAAACAGAAGAGATGGTTGGATTTATATCAAAGTATGCAAACAGTCAGAATAAGATTAACATGTCTGATTTTAGTGCAAATGATTCATATCATGTTGAAATGGCACGATTGGCAGAAAAAATTTATGTGCCTTCTGAAAATGGAAAGTCAACGCTACGATGGTACTATGAACGAGCAAGAGGTCAGTACATGGTTGATGTTAATAGACAACCTACGCCAGCGGCGAAGAAGAAATTTAAGGAAGTTAGTCCAAAAGCTATGTGTATTTCTAAGACTGTAGCTGCTAAATGTATGATGGCGTGGATGAAGTATCCTCATATTGTAAGTAAAGGGTTAGAGACAAACTTTATAGAATTCTCTGCTATGATAAAAAATGGCGATGTAGCTGAGCCATCACAAGAAGCATACATCAGTATGATTAGTAAAGTAATTCTTTTTAGAGAATGTGATAAGCTTGTTGCAAAACAAAACTTTGGCGGATATAAGGCACAGATTAATTATTATACAATCGCACTTCTTGCAGAATTTCATGCGGAGATGGTTGATGATAATGAAATATGGAAAAAGCAAAATATCTCAGCAGAGTTGTCGATTTTGTTGGATGAGCTAATTATGAAAGTATGGAATCATTTTATGAATCCGGAAGTAGTCGGAATTAATATTACCCAGTGGTGTAAAAAGGAAGACTGCTGGAAACTTTTGAAAAATAGATATAAGAATAACCTTATTTAGGAGTGAAACATGTTAAAGATTTTAGATCTTTTTGCAGGAGCAGGAGGACTGAGTTTAGGTTTTGAAGGGACTAATCAGTTTGAGGTTGTTGCAATTGTTGAGAATAATAAGAATGCTGCGAAAACATATTTAAGAAATCATCCGGGTTTAAAGAACTATGAAGATATTCTTACGGTGGATTTTCAGCAGATAAAAAGAGAATGTGGTGATATAGATGTTATTATTGGTGGACCACCTTGTCAGGGGTTTTCAAATGCGAATAGACAACGCCGTCATTTAATTAATGGTAGCAATGAGCTAGTTAAGAAATATGTTGAAGCAATTAGAGAATTACAACCAAAAGCCTTTGTAATGGAAAATGTAAAAACGATTGCATCAAGTAAACATTCATTCTGTGTTACGCATGCAGATGAAAACCATGTTAAAAATGTTTTACGTTTAAATGTTTACCCAAGAGAGGTTACACTGTATGAGGGAGAAAATGTAGAACGTATTTTTGAATTAGCTTGTCGTAATGATAAGCAAATAGAAGAGTTATTGCTAATAAGTGAGGATGACTTATATTTTCTCTATAATATGTGTAAGAAGAAAGAACGCATTAAAAAACTTCTTTCTAAGGCTGAAAATTATAAAATATTAAAAGCAATAGAGGAAAAGTTGGTCATAGATGATAGATTCCCAGAATGGTATAACCAGTGTACATATCAAGCTAAAAAAGTGTTAGAAGAATTGATAGAAAATAAAGGCTCAGAGAATAATCATTGGGTAGATATCATTCAAAATTTTTGGGATGTGCATAGATTTTTTCACGGCATTGCTGAACTTGAACAAAAGGATGCAGTATTTACATACTCTATTTTGGAACATTCAATACGTGTAAAAATGCAGACATATATAGTAATAGATTATATAAAAGCATCCTTTAAATATTTAGGTTACGAAACGAAGGGAGACGTGTTAAACGCAGCAGATTATGGTGTTCCACAGACTAGAGAACGATATATTCTTGTAGGAATAAGAAATGAATTGCTAAAGAAGGAAATAGAACTTCCAAAGGCGATAATTGATGATTATAGGGATTATGTTACTGTGGGAGAAGCCATAAAAGACTTAGAAAAGATAGAGCCTACAAATGAGGGCATGGATGAAACTCAAAAAAGAAATAAGTGTCCAGCCATAAATTCTTATTATAGAAAGTTGGTAATGGTAGAAAATTATCGTGAAATTCATAATCATGTTTGTACTGCAACAAGAGAGACAGCGCTTGAAAGATTTAAAAATATAGAACAAGGGAAAAATTTTCATTCATTACCAGATGCATTAAAAAGTTCTTATGAAAATCCAGATAGAACTCAAAATACTGTCTATAAAAGATTAGATTCGAGCTTGCCATCTGATACAGTAGTTAATGTTAGAAAATCAATGTGGATTCATCCTATTTTTAACAGGGCTGTGAGTGCGAGAGAAGCCGCAAGATTACAAAGTTTTCCAGATGATTATATATTTTATGGAACAAAAGATTCTGTATATCAGCAGATAGGGAATGCAGTTCCACCTGTATTAGGACGTGCTGTGGCAGAGAATATTTTGGATTTATTTGGAATACCTACAGGGAAATATGTCACACTTAAAAGTATATATGAGGATTTCAAATAAAGAGAAGGGGTATATATGAAGAAAGACATAGTTGAACATTTTCGAGCGTGGGGAGTTAAACAGTATAATAATGATGGAAAGTTGTTTGAAAAGAAATCAATAAGCAATTACCATAGTTCTTTGAATACTATTTTAAAAAAATTAGATATGGTTGAAACGAGTGGGTTTTCAAAAATATATGACTGCACTGATGCTCAAGAATTTGAGGTTCTGTATTTTGAGATATTTGCTCACCCAAATTTTGTGGAATGTAATAACAAATCGAATCATACTCATTCAAGTGCACTCAATTTATACCGACGATTTGTTAGATATTTAGAAGCTATGGACAGTGAACCTATTTTAGATGAAGACTTAAAAATAGAAGAAAAGGACAAAAAAGAGAAAGCGAGGGCTCTTTCAGACCAAGAACTAGAAGAAAAGATACGTAAGAAAAAGAGAGAAATTTCTAGAGAACGGAAAGTGGTAAGCACGAGTTATTCTAGAGATCAAGAAGTTGCAGAATATGCAATTCGACGAGCTGATGGACAATGTGATTTATGTCAGCAGGCAGCTCCTTTTGTAAAAAGAGACGGGAGCCCTTACTTAGAGTCACACCATGTGATTTGGTTATCAAGAGGTGGAGAAGATGTTATAGAAAATGTAGTTGCAGTCTGTCCTAATTGTCATCGTAAGATTCATGTTTTAGATGAAAAAACAGATAATACTAAATTAAAGAAACGGCTACTTGCGTATGGAAAACTTATGAAAAAATTGGTGGAATAATATGGAAAAATACAAAAATTCATAAGGGCGAATGTTCGTACTAGGATATCAGAAGTAGAGTATGATTTATAACAAATTGGTTTGAATTGATTTTACATCACTTCTGGTCCCGGGGACCAGAAGTGTCCTAAATAATAAAATTTACACCATACCGGTGAGATTACATTAGTAATTTCACCGGTATTTTTTGTTTCCCAGTACTTCTGGTCCCGGGGACCAGAAGTGTCCAAGTCCTGGGTCATAGGGGATACCCTAAAGCAAACGACATAGTAGTTTGGAGCCGTCAGCCGAGTTGACCATGCAACTTTAGGCGTATCCTGTTATCTTTTATTTTGTTGTTCGGTCAAATGTCATGACGTTTGACCAAAGTTATTGAAAACCGCATAAAATCAAGGAATATTGAGTGTCAATCGGATTGACCAGCATAAAATGTTCGCCCAACTGGATTGTCCACAGAGGTCAATTGCATTGACCGAACTTTTTTTAAGAATTTTTGTAATTAGCTCCCGAAAAACCTAAGTACTTAGTGACAGAGAAATGAAGGGAGGTGAAGAACATGAACAATACTTACAATATTCCAGTATGGGTAAAGTACACATTAAGCATTGAGGAAGCGGCAACATATTTTCGCATCGGAGAACATAAGCTACGTAATCTCATCAATCAAAATCCATCTGCGGATTATCTTCTTTGCAATGGGAATCGTGTTCAGATTAAGCGAGTAAAATTTGAGCGTTTTGTAGATTCACTAGATGCTATATAGAAAAAAGGAAGGAGCTGTGATATATTAGGTGTAAGCCATGTCACAGCTCTTTGAAAGGAGAGATAATCATGACAGATACAAAGAGACGTGACAATAAAGGAAGAGTCTTACATAATGGTGAATCACAAGATGCGACAGGGCGATATTGTTATCGCTATCAGGATCCATTTGGGAAGAGAAAGGCGGTATATAGTTGGCGTTTGACTGTGGCAGATTCTATGCCGGCAGGTATGCGCGCAGACAAGTCTTTAAGAGAAAAAGAAAGAGATATTGAGCAGGAACTACGAAAGGGTATCTACTGTGATGATACGACAGTTTGTGAGTTGGTGGAGAAATACCTTAGACTAAAGACTGGTGTAAAACATAGTACGAGAGCTGGATACAAATATGTTCAAAATATCTTAGAAAAGGAAGAGTTCGGAAGACGAATGATTCGCAAAGTAAAAATATCGGATGCGAAGTTATTTCTGATTAAACTACAGAGTGATGGGAAAGGTTATAGTACGATTCATAATATCAGAGGAGTGCTTCGACCAGCCTTTCAAATGGCGGTAGATGATGAGATGCTTCTTAGGAATCCATTCGAGTTTCAGCTTCATACTGTTGTCGTAAATGATAGTGTGAAGAGAGAAGCACTTACGAGAGATCAGGAAAGAAAGTTCCTGAAGTTTGTAGAAGAGGATGTACATATGAATAAGTATTATGATGCGTTTTTTGTCCTTTTCAAAACAGGTCTTCGTATTAGTGAGTTCTGTGGTTTGACGATGAAGGACATTGATTTTAAAAGAAATGTCATTAAAGTAAATCATCAGCTTCAGAAAACGAAAGATGGGGGATATATCGTAGACACTACGAAAACAGGAAGTGGTGTTAGAGATGTTCCGATGAGTGATGAGGTAGCTTTTACTTTGCGTAGAATTATTAAGTTTCGTCCGAGACCAAAGATGGAACCATTGATTGATGGATATTCCGGTTTTCTCTATTTAGACAAGAACGGTATGCCGTTGGTTGCATCACATTGGGAGAAATATTTTAGACAGGCTGTGAAAAAATACAACAGTATTTACCGTGTGCAGATGCCGAAGATAAGTCCGCATGTATGTAGACATACCTTCTGTAGCAATATGGCTAAGTCGGGAATGAATCCAAAGACCTTACAGTACATTATGGGCCATGCAGAAATTGGAGTGACTTTAAACACTTATACGCATGTTGGAGTAGAGGATGCGAAGGAAGAGTTTGAACGACTTGGCATGATGAAGGTAAACTGTGTATAAAAAGGGCTGGCATAAAAGTTTCTCATTTTATGCCAATTCTATGCCAGCACTTCCAAAATATGAAATTTTACGAAGCGAAATGAAATTCTTCTAGCCCAGTAAAATCAAGGCTAGAGGAAAAATGAAGAAAAAAGAAAAAATGGAAAATGTGCAAAAAAGTGCTAAATCGGGGCACGGCAACAACTGCCATTTTTCTATAGCAATATAACCACTAGAAAACACTACATTTATTGAGCAAGATTAAATATAGATAGAGGAACAACTATGAACATCCAAATTTTCGGCACGAAGAAGTGCAATGATACGAAGAAAGCACAGCGCTATTTTAAGGAACGAGGAATCAAGTTCCAGTTCATCGATATGAGTGAGAAAGAGATGAGTAAGGGTGAGTTTCGAAGTGTATGCCAGGCGGTTGGAGGCATCGAGAAGATGATCAATGAGAACTGCAAGGACAAGGATGCGTTAGCGCTTGTGAAGTATATTTCAGAAGATGAAAGAGAAGAGAAAATTCTTGCAAACCAGCAGGTGATTAAGACACCGGTTGTGCGTAATGGAAAGCAGGCGACTGCGGGTTATACACCAGAGGTTTGGAAGACTTGGACATAAAGGATACTAGGAGAAGATAATGAAAAAGGGAATTTTAGTATGTATAGTAATGCTAATATTGCTGACGGCGACAGGCTGTGTGGTAAGCATCGGTAGTGATTTTGGATCTGATGTGCATGTAGGTGAGTCGGGGGCGATGGAGCAGTATCTGGAAGAGCAAGCGCTAATGGAACAGCAAGAAAAAGAGCAAGCTGCACTTCAAAAAGAATATGAAAAACAAGCGCTATTTGCACAGTACCCTCCTTCCATAGAGGATTGGAAGTTGGAACTTTTAGATGGTAGCGTTACCCTTTCGTCAACCATTGATAGTTCGAAGAAATATACAGTGACTTTTGATTCGTTCTATCTGCCATATATAGGGGAACGAGATGAGTCGTGGGGTGCGGAAGGATATTTATATGGAGATGAGTCGTTGGGCTACGATAATGTTGTCTCAGTCTATTGTGTAGATCCGCAGGAGTATGAGTACTATTGGAAGAATGCAGAAGAGAAGGGGTATTGGGTTACAGCGATAGAACTTCGTGGAGATGCGCTCATGTATGTTTATGAAGGGAATTTTCAGGGCGATCGTTATTGGAATGTCTTCTTTAAGATAGAGACAGAAGCGGGAATAGAAGGCGTAATGTTTTTGAATATTACAGAGAGGTATTTCCTGGAAAAAGGAATGGCAGAGACATTGAATATATTAGATATGTTTGGAGAATTAAAAATACATGAGTAACAAATCTACCGACCTCACCACAGGCACGCCACGAACGGTCCTCTGGAAGTTCTGCTTGCCACTGTTTGCAAGTATCATCTTCCAGCAGTTGTACAACATTGCAGATAGTCTTGTTGCAGGAAAGTTTATTGGGGAGAATGCATTAGCGGCTGTTGGGAATAGCTATGAGATTACACTTATTTTCATAGCGTTTGCGACGGGCTGCAATATGGCATGTTCTGTGATTACTTCTCAGTTATTTGGGGCAAAAAATTATAGATTGATGAAGACGGCCATCTACACTGCCATGATTTCTGTGGCAGTGTTATGTGGTCTTTTAATGGTGTTCGGAATTTGTGCATCGGATTGGTTGCTTCAGATTATGAATACGCCAGAATCGATTTATACGGATTCCCGACTTTATATGGACATCTATGTCTGGGGATTGCCATTTTTGTTTTTCTACAATATGGCGACAGGGATTTTCTCCGCAATGGGAGATTCCAAGACACCGTTTATTTTTCTGGCGGTATCATCGACCATCAATATCGTCGTAAATATACTGTTTGTAGCAGTCTTTGATATGGGCGTGGCAGGCGTAGCCTGGGCGACCTTCCTGTGTCAGGGCGTTAGTTGTGTGCTCGCGGTGGCAGTCATTTTCCGAAGACTTAGAGAGATTTCAAAAGAACAGAATATACAGGAAACCAAATTGTTTGATACAGACATCTTGAAGAAATTTTTATCCCTTGCGATTCCAAGTATTCTGCAGCAGAGCAGTATTTCGATTGGAAGCATTATTATTCAGGGATCTATCAACGATTGTGGCGTAGGTGTAACAGCCGGATATGCAGCAGGGATTAAATTGCAGAATCTGGTGATTACTGCATTTATGACATTGGGAAATGGAATCTCGAATTTTGCTGCGCAGAATATTGGTGCGAAGAAGTGGGAGCGCGTTCGTGCAGGACATAAGGCGGGCATTCAGATGGTGTGGAGTCTTTGTGTACCGATTGTATTGGTTTATACATTGGGAGCGAGAACATTGATTGCATTTTTCATTGATGCGCCTACAGAACTCGCGTTAAGCTCCGGTGCGCACTTCCTATACATATGTGCTCCATTTTATTTTCTGATTGCGGTCAAGCTGGCGACGGACGGCGTGCTTCGTGGAGCTGGCATGATGAAAGAATTTATGATTGCGACGACGTTGGATTTGATTCTTCGCGTTGTGTTAGTAAGAGTATTAGTAGTACCATTTGGATATCTTGGCATTTGGGCGGCTTGGCCACTGGGCTGGGTGCTCGGTACGAGTTTGTCACTGATGTATTATAGAAAGAGACTTAAACCTGTGGGTTAAACCGCAGGTTTATTTTTTATGCAATTTCACTTGTATACAACTTCCCATAGAAAAAATTTTATTGTAGAATATAGAGTAGTATCTTTTTGGGAGAAAATGTATGGGACGAACGGTATTGATAGTAGATGATTCAGGTTTGAATCTTCGAGTTGCTATGAATATTTTAAAAGAACATTTTGACGTATGCTGTGCGAATTCAGGCATGGCTGCTTTTGATGTAATCAAGAAGCATATACCAGATTTGATTCTTTTAGATTATCATATGCCTGTCATGGATGGTTTTCAGTTTATTGAGAAACTGAGAGAGGTGGAGGAATACAAGGATATTCCAATCATCATGTTGACGGCGGACAACGATAGAGATACTGAAGTGCGTGGATTCCAAGCGGGGGTTATGGATTTCATCGCAAAACCGTTTGTAAACGAAATTATGGTTCAGCGTGTAGGTCGTATTCTAGAGCTTAGCCGACTTCAGAAAAATCTGGAGGTTGAGGTAAAGGTTCAGACTCAGAAAGCAGAAGAGCGCCGTAATCAGGTGGAGAAACTTTCGGAAGAAGTCATGAAGACTTTGGCGAATACGATCGACGCGAAAGATCCATATACAAATGGTCATTCGCTTCGTGTAGCGAAGTATTCTAAGGAAATCGCTAAGCGAGCAGGAAAATCAAAACAAGAGCAAAAAGAAATCTACCAGATGGCACTTCTCCATGATATTGGAAAGATTGGTGTGCCAGATGAGATTATCAATAAAGATACGAGACTTACAGATGCAGAGTATGCAGCGATTCGCAAACATCCAGCTATCGGTAGTGATATCCTTAAGACGATTGAAGAGATTCCGGATATCATGATCGGTGCAAGATGGCATCATGAAAGATATGACGGACATGGATATCCAGATGGATTAGCAGGGACAGAGATTCCTGAAATTGCGCGTATCATTGGTGTTGCAGATGCATATGATGCGATGACTTCGAAAAGAAGTTATCGAAATGTTCTTTCGCAGGATGTGGTAAGAGGAGAGATCGAGCGTGGCAAATGTACACAGTTTGATCCGGTTTTCGCAGATATCATGATTCAGATGATTGATGAAGATATCAAATACACAATGCGCGAGAAATTTAAAGGAGAAGTCTAGCTAAGAAAATAAACGAGGTACATGCTTGCATGTTACCTCGTTGTGTTTTTATTCGCACGAAGTGGCGTGGGTCGAGCTACACTTGGCATAGAAAAAATATTAAAATAAAATTGACAAAAGTTTAACAAGGCACTATACTAAGCTTTGTGAACGCGTTCATAAAAACAAGGAGGGCACGTTCATGCCAAAAATTATAGAGAACATTCGTGAAAAATTATTAGAAGAAGCGAAGCGTCAGGTGAGCGAAAATGGATATTCTTCCATGACGATTCGTTCCGTGGCGACAGCCTGTGGAGTGGGAACGGGTACGGTGTACAATTACTTCCCATCTAAGGACATGCTGGTGGCAAGTTTCATGCTGGAAGACTGGATGATTTGCATGCAGGTAATTGAGCAGGGGACGAAAGAGGCAGAGGATGCCAAGGCAGCACTCTACTGCATGTATGAGGCGCTTCTTGAATATAAAGAAAAATATATTAATCTTTTTACGGATGAGAATGCGGAGGCAAGCTACATGGCTTCGTCGACGCAGAGACATCATCTGCTGTGCGAACAGCTTGCAGAACCACTAAAGATATGGACCGCAAAGCAAACAAAAGTAGATGCATCATTTTTGGCAGAGTTTATTGCAGAAAATATGTTGACTTTGAGCATGGCGGGTAAGGATTTCGAAGTGATCGCATCCGTTTTATTACAACTTTTCTAATACAAAATCTTAAGTTCTAGTGTTTTCAAAGCTACATATATTTCTACAAACATCCAAATGAAAAAGGAGACATGAAAATGAGTAGCTTTGAAAACCTTCGTATTGTAGACAATTTCTACCAGACATCATTATTTTTCCCAATGCCAACAGTCGTTATCAGCACACTTTGTGAAGATGGCATGACAAACTGTGGACCATATTCTTTGGTTCAGCCTTACTATGTAGCTGGAAAAGATTATTACGCAATGCTTCTTTCTTGCCGTAACTCATCTAACACAGCACAGAACATTTTAAGAAACGGAAAATGCGCGCTTAACTTTATCACAGACGAACCAAAATACTTCGAAGAATGTGTAAAGCTTAGCTGGCCAGGTGACAAACCAGAAGAAAAAATGCCTAAGTGTAACTTCCGTTTAGAAAAGAGTTTGATTGAAGAAGAAAATCCAGAAGACGTTCGTCCACAGGTGCTTAGCGATGCTTTCCAGGTAATCGAATGTACATGGGTGCGCGAACTTGATGGTGCAGATAAAGACCTTCCAGGTCAGTTAAATGGATATCCAGGACCATACCATGATTTCAATGGTATCACTAGCGAATTCGGTGCACACTTCATCTTAAAGGTTGACAAAATCCTTATGAAGAAGAAATATTCTGATGCAATCATCCGTGGTGTAGAAGCAAAAGACTTCCCACATATCCCAGTAGATTACGGCTATCGTGATAGCAAGAATTTCTGGTATCACAGACACAACTGGATGCGTTCAGAATTATTGCAGATGCGTAAAGGTTCTTTGGAATCTGTTCGTTATGCAGCAGACCGTATTGATGACAAGATTAAGTTTACAGATGATGCGCTTGAAACCATTCTTGGAGTACCACGTGTATTCCTTCACACTGTATTAAAAGGCTGTGTGGATTGGGCTAGAGAAAACAATGTAGAACTTATCACAGCAGAACACATGGCAATCATCAACGATAAACGTTCAAAAGAAAAGAACAAAAAATAAGGAGAACGAAAATGAAAGTTGTATTAGCAGGCGCTTACGGAAATCTTGGCGCAGAAATTTTTAAAGCATTATTAAAGGCTGGTCACGAAGTAGTAGCAGCAGACATGATGGAACGCGACCTTGGCGTGACAGGCAATTATACATTTAAGAAAATCGACGTTACAAAACCTGAAACCTTAAAAGGTCTTTGTGACGGTGCAGAATGTGTAATTTCTACAGTAGGTCTTACAAAGACTTCTGCAGAAGTGACAAACTACCAGATCGACTTAGATGGTAACGTAAACATCTTAAACGAAGCAAAAGCAGCTGGTGTAAAATTCTTTACATATGTTTCTGTAATCAAAGCAGACAAAGCACCAGGCGTACCTATGGTACATGCAAAATACTTATTTGAAGAAGAATTAAAGAAGAGTGGTCTTACATACTGTATCCACCGTCCAACTGGTTACTTCTACGACATCGTAAAAGTATTCCGTCCTATGATTGAAAAAGGCGAAGTGACTTTACTTGGTAACGAACCAGTACATGCAAACGTGGTATCTACAGAAGAGTTCGGTGCTTTCATTGTAGATCATATGAAAGACAACAACACTGTGTACAACGTAGGTGGTAAAGAAACCTACTCTTATGAAGAAATCGCGAATATGTGCTTTGAAGCAGCAGGAAAAGAACCAGTAATCAAACGTGCTCCTGCAGTGCTTTTCGATGTACTTGCATTCGTAAACAAATTCAAAAAGAACGGCAAAGAAGCTATCCTTAAATTCTCGAAATGGACTCTTACAGAAGAAATGGTTGGAGATACTCATGTAGGTGAAATGAGCTTCAAGCAGTACATTTTTGACAGCTTCAAAAAATAAGATAAAGGAGAACTAAAATGGGCTGGAATTTTTTAGGAATTTTCTTTTTAGTAGCCTTAGCAGTATGTCTCGTAGGCTTCTATAAATATGTATACTTTTTATCAATTGGTTACGGCTTTGCGGTGCTTGGCATCGGTGTGACTATGGCAATCATGGGTGTTATGGGAATTTTCAACATGGCACTTCCACATTACATTTTATGTGCATTATTCGTAGTTTACGGTTTCCGTTTATCAGGTTTCTTACTTATCCGTGAAATCAAAAATGCATCATACCGTAAGACTTTAAAAGAAGCGACTGGTGAAGAATCAGCTATGCCTATCTTCGTAAAATTCGCTATCTGGATTTGTGTAGCAGCTCTTTATGTAGCACAGACATCACCTGTATTTTTCCGTTTATTAAACGGCGGTGAAGTTTCTGCTTTTACATGGGCAGGTATCGTAATCTGTATCGGTGGTATCGTGTTAGAAACCATCGCTGATAATCAGAAATCAGAACAGAAAAAAGCACGCCCAGATATGGTAGCGACACAGGGCTTATACAAAATGTGTCGTTGTCCAAACTACTTCGGCGAAATCATTTTCTGGACAGGTATCTTCGTTTCATCTTTAGATATCTTAACAGGAATTGGCCAGTGGCTTATGGCTGTGATTTCTTACGTTTGTATCGTATACATCATGTTCAACGGCGCACAGCGTCTCGAAAAACGCCAGATGGCTCGTTACGGAAACAATAAGGAATACAATGATTATGCAAACAGCACACCAATCATTATTCCATTGTTACCAATCTACCATTTGAACAAGGTAGAGAAATAAACGAAAGAGGTTTTAGTTATGAAAGATTTTTCTATCGCAATGGCGTTAGTAGATTATATCCCTGTTATATTCTTTGGATTTGGTGCAGCAATCATCATGGAATGTCTTTATAACAAAATGACAAAAGCTTCCTTCTCACTTTTTGCAGCCGGTTCCATCAATGTGTTTATGGCAGGATTTTTGAAAGCTACCTACAAACTTTTGTATGCGGCAAATATCTGTGATTTTGAACCTTTAAATGCAATGTTTTTCCCAGTGCAGGCACTCGGATTTTTACTTGCTGGTTCAGGTATTATTTTGATGTTCATTCGCAAGAAACATTTGCCAATGTATGCAGTAGCACCCGTGCTTTGGAAAGGCACCATGCTTTTCGTAGCATTTATGGTTCTTGGGCTTGGCATGATGGATGCAGGACTTTGCTACCTTGCAAAGAAATTAAAGAAGCCAGGGATTATTGCAATTTACGTAGTTTCTTTTATCTGCTGTCTTGGAATGGGATATTTATCTTCTAGAGATTTTACTCAGGCAAGCATGAACTGGATTGCAGAGGGAATCAACGTAGTTGGACAAGGATGTTTCCTTTGGGGAGCACTTGCCCTTAAAAAAGCAGGATTAGAGGAATATCAATTTCCTAGTAAAAATTAAATAGATGTACACAAAGCCCCGCCACTATGAAGTGCAATTCATAAGGCGGGGACTTTTTTATTTATTAGGATTTTGTTTAGTTACCTGAGTGCGATAGTCATTTCGGATGCCATCGCAGAGGGAAGGTGCATCACCTATGTGTGGGTTAGGAAGATAAGGATATACTTCCTCATAACTTTCTGCTTCATATTCGTTGTTTGCAGGTGTTGGTGCGAGTCCCGTCATATCACAGGCGGAAGCCGCAAAGAGATAATTGTCATCTGGTCTTGGCATAATAAAAAACTCCTTTTTGAACTATTGTGCTCAAAAAGGAGTTTAAAAATTCATTGATTATCTGTTGTTGATAATTTTTGTAAGTTCTACTGGATCTACGATAACGCCATCTTTGTAAACACGCATGTTACCAGAAGCGATTTCGTCGATAAGAATTACTTCGTCATTGTTGTAACCAAATTCGAATTTGATATCCCAAAGGTCAAGACCAAGTGTCTTTAAGTCGTCAGAAACGATCTTTGTGATAGCGAGTGTCTGTTCTTTTAAGCTTTCGAACATAGCTGGTGACATAACACCAAGAGCTACAAGACCTTCGCCTGTTACGAGTGGATCGCCAAGAGCGTCATCTTTGAATGTACATTCTACATATCCACCTTCTAATACTGTACCATCTTCGATGTATTTTCCGTATCTACGGATGAAGCTACCTGTAGCAACCTGACGGCAGATTACTTCAAGACCATGTCCGAATACTGTTGCAGGAAGAACTTCCATAGTAGCGTTTTCTACGTCTGCGCCAACATAATGAGTTTTGATTCCAGCTTCTTTTAATAATTCAAAGTAGTGGATAGATGTAATGAGGTTTGCTTTACCAATACCTTCGATTGTTAAACCTACGCTGTTTTCACCTGGATCGAAAACACCATCTTTTCCTGTACAATCATCTTTAAATTTTAACAATACATTGCCATTTTCAAGTTT
>JAZKYR010000103.1:0-6278 GCA_045612245.1 Agathobacter sp. | reverse complement strand
TATTCCAGAAGGACATTTCTTAAATGCAGGAAGTATCGACGAAGTACGTGCTCGTATGCAATAGGAGGTGCCTATGGCAGAAATATTCAAAGTAGAGATTATTACTCCAGACCGTATCTTCTACGAAGGAGAAGCAGAGTTTTTGGAATTTAGTACTGCAGCAGGTGACGTAGGTATCTATGCAAAACATATTCCAATGACTACAGTACTTGCACCAGGTGCAGTCATCATCCACAGTGGTGAAGACGAAATCGTAGCAGCCGTACATTCCGGCTTCGCAGAAATCCTTGGTGACAAAGTAACACTTCTGGCCGAAATCGCAGAATGGCCAGACGAAATCGATGTATCTCGTGCAGAAGCTGCAAAAGCCCGTGCTGAAGAACACATCGCGAACAAGACTATGGAGACCGACTTAAAGCGCGCAGAGTTTGCACTCCGCAGAGCCTTGACTCGTATCGACATAGCAAACAAGTAAATCCGAATAATTTAAATATGCCCCGGCACTGTAAGTGTCGGGGTGTTGATTTTAAAATTGTGTGGAGAATAGACATGAATAACGTAAACAAAACCTTATATATTCCACTTTACGGTAAAGCATATGTAAGTAAAAAAGGAATCATTCTTTCGGACAAAAAAGCAGAAGAAATTTGGAAGGCAGAAGGTTTTCCGTTGAAAGGAAAATCCAAGTCAAAATGGCTTGCATATTATATGGGTATGCGTTCGGCAGTTTACGATGACTGGATAAAAGAACAAATGAAGAACTCCCCAGATGCAGTCATTCTTCATCTTGGATGTGGAATGGATAGTCGTGTGGAACGAGTGAATAAAGCAAATCAGGAATGGTATGATGTAGATTTTCCAGAAGTAATAAAGGAACGAAAACGTTATTATCAAGAAACCGAAAAATATCATATGATAGAAAGTGACGTAAGAGATGTAAAATGGCTGCAAGCAATACCAAAAGAAAAAACAGCTATTGTTGTAATGGAAGGAATCAGCATGTATCTTTCAAATGAAGAACTAAAAGCTGTGTTAAAAGAAATCACAAGACGCTTTGAAGATGTGAAACTTCTCATGGATTGCTACACAACCTTTGCGGCAAAGGCATCAAAGTATAAAAATCCAATCAATGATGTAGGGGTAACTGAAGTATATGGATTAGACGATCCACAAATATTGGCAGAGAACACTGGCTTGATATTTGTAAAAGAGCATGAGATGACACCGAAGTATCTCGTGAATGAATTAGAAGGATTAGAGAAAAAGATATTTCAAAAAGTATATGGTGGCGGTTTTTCCAAGAAGATGTATCGACTATATGAATACAAAACGAAAGAATAAAATAATACTATTGAGAGGATATTCGGCAGATGTGCTGGATATCCTTTTTTGTTGCAATTAAAAATTTTTAAATAAAAGTATTGACAACTGTGTATATTTACCGTATATATGTATATATACAGATATACAGTTCGAATATATAAGGACAAAAACACGTAGGAGGAGTTTCACATGATTAAATTAGATAGAATATCAAAACTAATCGGAACATTTTTGTTAAGAGATATTACATTAGAAATCCCAGAAGGATATATCATTGGACTGATTGGAGCAAATGGATGTGGAAAGACCTCGCTCTTACATGTGCTTATGGGATTATACAAACCAGACTCAGGCAGCATGGAGCTGATGGGGATGAAATATCCAGAAGACGAAGCTAGATTACACGATAGCATCGGGGTAGTTCTTCAGGAAAGACTTTACGAAGATTACATGACCTTACAGGAAAATGCATCTTATTACGGAAGATTTTATTCTAACTATGATGAAGCGTATCTTTTAGAAATGTTGGAAAACTACGGATTAGATCCTAAGAGAAAATATAAAGGTCTCTCTAAAGGTGAGGAATTAAAATTCCAGTTTGCATGTGCTCTGGCACATCATCCAAAGTTTTTAATCTTAGATGAACCTACTGGAAACTTTGACCCAGATTTCAGAGATGAGTTTTTAAAATCACTGAAAGATTTCATAGCAGATGGCGAGCACACGGTTATCCTTGCAACTCATTTAACAGATGATTTAGATAAGATGGCAGATTACATTATTTATATGGAAAAAGGTAGTATTCTTACTGCAATGGATATTGAAGAATTGCGTAGCAAATATCGAATTGTAGCTGGTGAAGATTATCGTATGAAACTCCTTCCAGAGCAGAGAATCATCTACATGGAAAAAGGTGAGTTTGCTACAAAAGCACTCATCAGACATCGCAAGATAGATGAGTATGATGCGTCTTATACAGTAAGCATTCCAACGATTGAAGAGTTTATGTATTTCGTGACAAAACGAAATAAAGGTGTCGAAATTTCGTAGTGAAACATGACTTTCGCAATAAGCAGGGCCATGCAAAAGTAGGTATATAGACATAAAAGAGGTAACAACTATGATGAAACAGGCCTGGCGAAGCTACTTAGCTTCCTTGCATCCAAGAAATATAAGAAAAGCATATGATAAAGGAGCAATATTTCCATTAATATATTGGTTTGTAATATATCCGCTGATTATGAATGCGACGTCGGACAGTGTAGATTATGATAATGTCATGGCACTTATGCTGATGCGCATGATACCAGCCATCGTTTTGGGCTGGAGCGCAATTGGTTCGAAATATTTGATGCCAAAGGCAATGTATTTATCTCCAATGAAAGAGCATGAGCGCAAAGAATACATTAAGAATGTTTTGCTTATAAAAATCGGCACGACCATTTGCTTAGGAATGTGTATTGAGATAGTATGGGGAATATTCATAGGATTTCATATCTGGAAATTGATGGTTATGTTGATAGCAGATTTATCTATCGGAGTGGCATATTTAGTTTCGGGAGAAAAAAAGGAGAGCAATACTTTTTCTAAAGTGATGGCAGTACTTCTTATGGTATCCATAGCATTTGTAGAGGTTGGAACAGAAGGTTCATTGACCTTATTCAATAATGTGTTTATAGTCATCACGACGGTTATTTTACTGATAATTGATATCATGATTATTCGAAAGAAATACGACGCAACCATCGCACTCGCCGGAGACTATGAATTAGCATTCAAGATAGAAGGCAAAGTAGAACCGCAGCAAGTAAAGTTTGATTTGTTTGCAAATAAGGAGTAGAAAATGTTGAAACAAGCATGGAGTACATATTGGAAATCATTCAATCCAAATAATTTTAAGAGCGACAAATCTAAAGGAAAACCAGTAGATTACTTTTGGTTGTTCTGGATTTTCTTGGTAATGCAAAATCCGGAAGGAAAATTCTATATTTTAGCAAGACTTATTCCGCTGTTCATTATGCTTTCGAATAATATTGTTGGAAAACTATATATGCCGAAAGCGATTTATTTCACACCGATGGGAGTGGAAGGGCGGAAAAAATATATCAATGCTTTATTACTATGTAAAATAGGAGTACCAACTATCGCAAATGTTATCTTATATATTATATATAGTGTAAAATACGAATTTGATTTGTTTGCATGCTTAGTTTCTGCGTTTGCACAGTTTTCCTTAGGAATAGGGATGTATGTATGCTGCGAAATGCGAAGCAAGTATGACCGCTACATGCGTTATGCAGTACCGGGAAAAGATGGTACCGGAAAGGATGCTTGGTTGAACTTCTTTTGTATGATATTGGGTATGGTTGCCAGCATTTTTTTTGAACATGAACCAAACCGAATCGGCTTATTGATTTTTGATATTATAGTACTCGCAATACTTTTAATCATGGATATCGCAATTCTAAAAAGCAGATACCAGATTACGGTAAACTATATTTGTGATTATGAAGAATCTCATAACGTATTAGGAAAAGTAAAATAATGAGGAGCGCCTACGGGCGAATGTGAAAATATATGAAAATTGTGATTCAACCACAAGGAACATTAGCAATCTATGAGCAGATTGTAAACCAATTGAAAAATGCGATTGTCACAGGAGAGCTTAAGACCAACGAAGCACTTCCTTCCATTCGTGCGCTTGCAGGAGATTTGCAGGTTAGTGTAATCACCACAAAGCGTGCGTATGAGGAGTTAGAAAAAGAAGGACTGATTCGTTCTGTAGCAGGCAAGGGCTTCTATGTCTGCGAATACAATACGGACTTCTTAAAAGAGAAGCAGCTCATGATGTTGGAAAAGAGATTGACAGAGGTAATAGCGGAAGCAAAGGACGCAGGCTTAAGCTGTCAGGAATTTTTGGAAATGGCGGAGGCGCTATATGATACTGGAATTTAAGAATGTAACAGGAAAAACAAAACATTTCAATTTGCAAAACATAAGCTTTGCGCTAGAGCCGGGCTTTATCATGGGTCTTGCAGGAAAAAATGGTGCAGGAAAATCTACACTGATTGACTACATCATGAGTCCAAAGCAACGGTATGAAGGTGAAATACTTATCGAAGGCGTAAACATTCGGGATAAGCACTATCACATAATGAACCGCATCGGATTTATCTCTGATAACAATACTGGTTTCTTGTTTGATAAAACTGCAAAAGAAAACATGGAACTTTTTGGACCACTCTATGATGACTGGGATGATAAAAGATTCTTCCAGGCAATGCAGAAAATGAATCTTTCCGTAGGAAAAACGGTAGGAAAAATGTCACGAGGCGAATTGTTTAAATTCCAGACAGCATTTGCTGTGGCACATAAGCCAGCACTTTACTTAATCGATGAAGCAACAGCAGGTATGGATCCAGTATTCCGCATCGATTATTTCAAGATGTTGCAGGAAATCATCGCAGAAGAAGATGCATCGATTTTGATGACAAGTCATATTCAGGATGAAATTCAGAGAAAGATGGATTTTGTGGGCATTATGGAAGATGGAAAGCTGGTACAGTTCGGAGAGACCTTGGATGTATTCGCGGAGGAATAAGTATGAACACAGAAGAGATAAAAGTAAAAGAATTTTATAATAGATTTAAAAAGATAGATCCAAATAGCTGGGCATCCTGGTTCTTTGTAGGATTATGTCTTCTATTCCTTGTCCTCGGTTGTGCAGCACCGGCACAGGCGTATTTGGAGGCAAAAGATGATGGGGATTTTCTTATGATAGTAATCGTATCAATGGTAGGTCCGCTTACTGCTTATATGAGAATCAATTCTCTTACATTATATACGGAAAATCAAAAGGGAAGAGAAATTCTGGATTTGCTGAAATATCATCCGATTGATAGAAGAGAAATTAAAAAATATAAAATTATTTGCATGACAAAATTTATGGCAAAGGTATTACCATTTTGTATGTTGGCACAAATTCCAGCGACTATGTATGACTATGGAAAATTATCAGTAATCAATTTCATATATATTTTGGTAGCAACCTTTGTATGGCCAATTCTATTTAATGTTATAGGAATAATTTTTGAAAAATAAGAAGGAGTAGGGAAAACCCCTACTCCTTTATTGTTCGTATCATTTACGCCATAATTAATTTTGCAAATTTCTTTTTGCCACGTTTTACAATAAGTCCTTCGCCTTCAAAAGCACTTGCGTCGTAAGATGTAGAAATATCTGTAACCTTTTCATCTGCGACAGATACGCCACCCTGCTGTACAGCACGACGTGCTTCAGAACGGCTTTCGCAAAGACCAGCTTTTACTAAAACTGCCATGATATCAAGGTTAACGTGTGCGAAATCTTCTGCTGTAAGTTCTACTGTTGGCATGTTTGCTAAGTTTCCGCCGCCAGCGAAAAGTGCATGAGAAGCTTCTTTTGCTTTTTCCGCTTCTTCTTCACCGTGAACAAGTTTTGTAAGTTCGTAAGCTAAGATTTCTTTTGCCTGGTTAAGCTGAGCACCTTCCCATGAATCCATAGCTTCGATTTCTTCGATTGGAAGGAATGTAAGCATGCGGATACATTTTAATACGTCAGCGTCCGCTACGTTTCTCCAGTACTGGAAGAAGTCGAATGGAGAAGTCTTGTTTGGATCAAGCCATACAGCACCAGACTGTGTTTTACCCATCTTCTTACCTTCAGAGTTGAGAAGAAGTGTAATGGTCATAGCGTGTGCATCTTTGCCAAGTTTACGACGGATAAGTTCTGTACCACCGAGCATGTTGCTCCACTGGTCATCTCCACCGAATTCAAGGTTACAATCGTAATCCTGGAATAATTTGTAGAAGTCGTAAGACTGCATAATCATGTAGTTAAATTCTAAGAAGCTTAAGCCTTTTTCCATACGCTGTTTGTAGCATTCTGCTGTAAGCATACGGTTTACTGAGAAGTGT
>JAZKYR010000102.1:0-4718 GCA_045612245.1 Agathobacter sp. | reverse complement strand
GAAAAATCTGTCAATTATCACCAAGAGCAATAAATTGACAAACATATCGGGGGGGGGTAAAATGAGTTTACAGATTTTGTTCGTTGGAACTATATAATATGAAAGGGGAAAGAAATCAATGAAGAAAAAATTAATGGCATTGTTAATGGCTATGGTTCTCGTTCTCGGAATGAGCACTACAGCATTAGCAGCAGATAGTTCGGTAGGGAATAATACAAAACCAACTAAATTAAATGTAACGTGGAGTACTACGAATCCATGGGTTGTGGAAGTCGATGATATTGCAACGGAAGATTTGCAAGTTGCATATTTCGTAGATATTCTCAAAGATGGCGAGTGTGTAGCAAATACAGGGCTATGGGAACAATCAGGTGATAAAATAGTATTTGATGTATCTTATTATGTTGCGATGTTAGGTAGTGGTAAGTATACTGCAGAAGTTTTTGCGACTGATTTGGAAAGAAATCCACTTGGGTCGGGAGTTTCTGCCGTTCGTGTATATCAACCAGAAAAGAAACTTGCAACTCCTACGAATTTTGTGATTGATTTACCAAATGATAAACTTGTATTTGATCAAGTAGAGGATGCAGTTTCATATCAGATTTATTTGTCATGGTCAATTGGTGGAGCAGAAGCTGATTTTGATACATATGAGATGGTGTATGACGATAATTTAAGTGATGGAAAAGTAGAATGTGATTTAGATGGTTTTGCTGAATATGTAGAACACTTGAAAGTAGATGCTGCAGATATCGACCAGAAAATCACATTTGGTGTTTGTGCAATAAGTGAAGATTTTACTACGGTTGCATGGAGTGACATGGCAACATGTATCGGCTATGAAAACAAAATCACAACAGAACAGGCAAAAGATAAATTTAATGAAGCTTTTGAAAATGTAGAAGAAGATCCAGGTCCAGCATTAGAAGCGTTAAGGCAAGTTTCAAATGATACAATTACTGAAATGCTCAAAACAGATGCTGAATTTGTAAAACAGGTTGAAAAATTGGATGCCGTTTTAATCGAAGAGATGGGCGACTCATACAAAGGAGCTACTTCTACAGTTGATGCGGTAGATGCGAGCAAAGTAGTTGTAACAGGTGTAGCTATCAATGGTATCGGTTACGATGAAGTAGAACTTGCTTTTACAGAACCAGAAACAAAGGCTACTGTTCCTGAAGGATATGAAAAAGGTGTTCAGTTAGATATTAGCTTAATGTTAGATGGTTATGCAAAGGAAGACTTAGATGTACCTGTAACGATTACTATGCCAATCCCAACTGGTGTAGATACAAAAGACTTAGTAATCTTACACTATCATGGCGATGCTACAGAACCAACAGTTATCGTCCCTACAGTAAACGCTGACGGAACTATGACATTTATCGTAGATGGATTCAGTACATTCGTAGTAACTAATCAGATTGCAGAAACAGGTGCTGATGGTGGTGCAACAACATCTCCAGTAACAGGTGATACAAGCACAACAGCAATCATTTGTTCATTATTACTCTTAGCAGCTGGCGTAGTGCTTATGAAACGTAATGCATTTGCAAAATAAATTAATGTGATTTGAATTTAAGGGCTGTCACTTTGGTGACAGCTCTTTTATTTTGCACCGAATTCTGTTAGAATTTAAGAAATAATATAATAAAGGTGACATATGAAGTTAAAAGAATTTATCGAAAGAAACAAAGTGAAAATCATAAAGTGCATAGGTATGATATTGGTGTGCATGGGTATTCTCGGATTAGGTCTTTCGATATTTAGTAAACCATCTTCATCAGGGAATGAGGAAAGTACTAAGAAGCATTATTTATGCATCGGTGTTGACAAGTTTGAAATCATGAGCGAACGTGAAAAGGTATATAATAGTATTGGTCAGGGAGATGGGCTTTTTCTGATAACATTGGATGAAGATGCGAAGACGATGGATATCGTAGCGATTCCTAGAGATACTATGGTTACGGTGCAAAAATATTATTCCAATATGGAGTTTATCCGTGCAGAAGAAGATCAGATATGCCTGCAGTATGCCTATGCAGATGGCTTAGAGAATAGCTGTGAGCTTACCGTAGACAGAGTAGAAGAATTGTTTCCAGGTGTTACGATAGATGGATATGTTGCGATTAATATGATGTCAATCATAGAGATTAATAATGTAATTGGCGGTGTAACAGTTACGGTAAACAATGCCGATACTGCACAGAAGATGGGAGTAGCAGTAGGAGAAAGTGTTCATCTTTCTACCTGGGATAAGGTTTCTTTATATCTGCAAACTCGTGATAAAGAAGTGTTTGAAAGTGCGTACACTCGTATGGAACGATTTAAGGACTATATAAAAGCATTTATTCCATGTGCCCTTGAAGCGGTTAAGCAAAATCCGTTGCTTATAGCAGAGATGGTAGAGGTGCTAGGTGAACATATGGTGACGGATATGACCGTGGCAGATATGGCAGCAGTAGCGAAGACGGCATCAGAAATCTCGGTAGAGACGATTACATATCGAACCCTAGAAGGAACTGTTCAAATGGGCGAAGATGGATGTGAAGAATTTTTCCCGGATAAAACGAAATTGGAGCAGATAATCGAGGAAATAAAGTAGAATAAAGTATTGTGAATTCTTGCACAGAAAATTCGATTATGCTATAATAAATCAAAGTATTGGGAAAATAGGAGAATGTATTATGACACCAGAAGGATTCTTATTTGCATTTTTAGCATTTATCATTTTAATTTGTATTATCGTGGTTATTACAGTTGCTTCTACGATTTCTTCAACAGTTGCAGCAGTAGTAGATGATGAAGACGGCGTAGAAGAGTAGTCTTTGCTTGACAAACCAGAAAAACACAAGTATTATTTATAAAGTTATTAAATAGATAAAGGTAATGAGAAAGAGGAGTACATAACAAGACTTCCCAGAGAGAGACGCCCACTGGCTGAAAGGCGTTTTGTCGTACGAGTTATGGAAGGTAGCTTTTGAACCGAGTGACTGAACAGCGAATGAATGCTCACTAAGCCACTCCGCTTCGTCCCCGTTAACGGACATGAGGTGTTCGCAATTCACTCCGTGAATTCGCCGACACAAACGAAGGTGGTACCGCGCTAATTCGCCCTTCTGTGCTTATGCACAGGAGGGCTTTTTTGTTCCTTTATCTATGAGTATATTGAAAATTTCATAAGAATTATGTGAGACTGCGCCTGCGAAGAATGAAGCAGATTCACATAATTCTTATGAAATTTTCTTAAATCAAAGAAAAAGGAGAACAAAAATGAGTAAAGAACTTAACAAAACTTATGATCCACAAGACATCGAAGGACGTCTTTACAAAAAATGGGAAGACAACGGATACTTCCGTGCACAAGTAGACAGAAGCCGTAAACCATTTACTATCGTGATGCCTCCACCAAACATTACTGGACAGCTTCACATGGGACATGCGCTTGATAACACTATGCAGGATATTCTTATCCGTTATAAGAGAATGCAGGGTTATAATGCACTCTGGCAGCCAGGTACAGACCATGCTTCTATCGCAACAGAAGTAAAGGTTATCGAAAGCTTAAAAGAACAGGGAATTGATAAAGCTGATTTAGGTCGTGAAGGTTTCCTTGAAAAATGTTGGGATTGGAAAGAAGAATACGGCGGACGTATTATCAACCAGCTTAAGAAACTTGGTTCATCTGCGGACTGGGAAAGAGAACGTTTCACAATGGATGAAGGCTGTTCTCATGCCGTGTTGGATGTGTTCTGTAAATTATACGAAAAAGGATGGATTTACAAAGGTTCACGTATTGTAAACTGGTGTCCAGTTTGTAAAACATCTATTTCAGATGCAGAAGTAGAACATGAAGAACAGGATGGTTTCTTCTGGCATATCAACTATCCAGTAGTTGGCGAAGAAGGACGTTTCGTAGAAATTGCAACCACTCGTCCAGAAACATTGTTTGGTGATACAGCAGTAGCTGTAAATCCAGAAGATGATAGATACAAAGATATTATTGGAAAGAACCTTGTGCTTCCAACAACAGGTCGTGAAATTCCAGTTATTGCCGATTCTTATGTAGATAAAGAATTTGGTACAGGCTGTGTTAAGATTACACCAGCACATGACCCTAACGACTTCGAAGTAGGAAAACGTCATGGTTTAGAAGAAATTGTAGTTATCAATGATGATGCTACTATGAATACACTTGCTGGTAAATACGTAGGTATGGACAGATACGAATGTCGTAAAGCCCTCGTAGCAGATTTAGAAGAAATGGGACTTTTAGTTAAGGTAGTTCCACATTCACATAACGTAGGTACACACGACAGATGTGGCACTACCGTAGAACCAATGATTAAACAGCAGTGGTTCGTAAAAATGGATGAAATGATTAAACCAGCGATTGAAGGTGTTAAGAATGGTGAAATCGAACTTCTTCCAAAACGTATGGATAAGACATACTTCAACTGGACAGATAATATCCGTGACTGGTGTATTTCACGTCAGCTCTGGTGGGGACACAGAATCCCAGCGTACTACTGTCCAGAATGTGGCGAAATGGTAGTAGCACATGAAAACCCAGGTACATGTCCAAAATGTGGGCATGCTGGTATGGACCAGGATCCAGATACACTTGATACATGGTTCTCATCAGCTCTTTGGCCATTCTCTACATTAGGTTGGCCAGAAAATACAGAAGATTTGGATTATTTCTATCCAAATGATGT
>JAZKYR010000101.1:0-36198 GCA_045612245.1 Agathobacter sp. | reverse complement strand
TTAATTCAGAAATTTAAATCTGAATTTACTGTTTAAAGGGTTTTAATCTCTCGATTAAAACGTTCGCTAAATCTTTTGATTTAGACTTGAAATTCATTTAGAATCTTTCAAGGTTTTCACTGTTTAGTTATCAATGTTCGTTGCTGTTGTTTTTCGCGACAGCTTGATAAATATATCACAGCATTTTTCGTATGTCAACAGCTTTTTTTGATTTTTTTAAAAAAGTTTTTTAACTTCTTATTTAGTTGCTCTCTGTGAGCTCCCCACACTAGTGCTCTCACAAGTGAGCTTTGTCAGAATATCACAAGGGCACCCCAAAGTCAACAACATTTTTTCAATTTCTACAAAGAAATTTTTCTACCACAAGATATTGTTTCTGCTGACTTGAGATGCCCCAATTTTAGCGCGTTAAATTGTTAAATTTTACAATGGTTTTACTGTACATTCACGATTAAATTAAGAAGCACATTATTATCTTGCAACCATGTCAAGATTTGCGACTGGGAAACATAAGTCGCCAATTCTGTATTAGCACCTGTTAGAGCAAGTACGGATACTACTGCCAATATGACCCAACACCAAATAAGTCCACTGCCCGCTCCACATGCGAAGCCGAGTAGTTTATCCATTGGCCCTATTAATGGAAGCTTTGCAACAATACCTAAAGCCATCTCCACAATTTTCATCGCAATTCGCAAAATTGCTACCGTAATAACAAAACCCAAGATTTCAACAATTCCATTTACCAACGAAGATGTATCCAATGGAGCTCCGCTAGCTACAACCTCTTGCAAACTAACACCTTCCCCCAAAAGCATTGCTTTTAATTCTGCTGGAAGAGTCGCTTCTAATTCTGTAATTCCAGAAGTTTCCAAAGTTTCGGTAATGACTTCGCCCAATTTTGCATCCACAGTTGACTGTATCAAAACTTCAACATCTGTAGTTTCAATCAGTGCCGTTGTCACGATTGGAGTTGCATAATCACAAAGGATTAAAACAAGAATCCACGAAACCAATGAAAATGCTGTTTTTAAAAATCCTTTTCTATAGCCGTCTAGTACACTGAGTACGAACACAGCTAAAACAATAATCGTTAAGATATTCATTTTAATTTTACCTCTTCTATCGTATCTTTAAATACAAACGTATAATCACGCCCACCATCTGTGGCAAATACTTTAAGTAGTTCTTTATCAAATTCATATGAGAATTTTCTAATACTATGTGTCGTAAAAATTTCGCATCGTGTCGCATTCGTTACACATATTTCATTATTAGAGAGAAATTCTATTGAATCATATGCAATGGAAGTATCGTTTTCCATAACTGTATTCCCTCGCATATCCATAACTTTTATATGCCAAGAGTTTTCCACTTCTGCATTATCATAAACGATTCCAATATACTTTTCATTATGGAAGAAACTGAGAACCTCTTCTTCTATTTCCACTTCATGAGACAGTTCTGGTTTCTGAGAACCATCAAACACGAGCATTTTTCCCGTTCCCATTCCAATCATGCGCGAATTGGATACATAATCTATTTTTGGAATTAAAATCCCTTCGAACGTATATGTACCTACATTATTATCAATCTCACTCTGTCCAACCGAACCGAAATTGTAAAATGCAATGGTAGTATTTACCTTTCCTTGTGTAACATCTACCATATCTACAGCCAGCTTTGTGCCGTCATAAGAAAGCGCAATGTCAATTGGGAAACTTCCTTTGTCTGCATAGAACTTTCCGTTTGCTAACTCATTTCCTTTTTTATCGAAAAGTTTGACCAAATACTGCTGATCCTCTTTCATTAGAACAGCAACCGTTCCCTGATTTGCAACCCTTACGGTTTTAATAGGAGAAGACATTTCCAACGCTTTCTCTAAACCGCTTTGAGTAAGAATGAAAAGATTGGTGCCTCCTGCATCATAAACGACCAAATATTCATCTCTCGTTTCTACTTTTGGACTAGCCATTTCAAAAGATTGATTCCAAACAATTTCATCACGTTTATTGATGCACGAAATCCCATCACTACTATATTCTAATAAACAATCTTCAAACATCTGGTACTGTGCACTTCCGCTACTACTTCTTTCTAGCGCAGACTGCACATCATAATCATCGAAACTTCTTATCGCAAGTATAAGTTCAATTCCAATAATTACCACCACAAGAAAACCAAAAACTTTTAAACCTTTTTTGAAAAGTTGTTCTCTATGGTCACGTATTTGTTCATCTAGTTCTTCATAATTTGTCACAAGGGTTTTAAACCCTTTCTTTTTTACATCTGCCACAAATTTTTTATCCTTTCTTAAATTCATGCCCACTCATTATAGCACAATCATTTGTAAGGTTCACTATTTTTCTTTACTCTCTACCGGGAATTATCTCTATATCAATCACATCATCTGCAGTCTGTGTATCCTCTGCAATAGTTTCTGTATCTTCTATATTTGCCTGCTCCCCTGACACCTGAACTGAATTTTGTCTTCCTATTATAACTCCACTGTTTTCGTAAAGACCTACGCCAACTACGAAAATCAACACTGCAACAGCAATCGCAATTCCTATGTTTCCGTTATCTCTTTCCGGCTGTTTTTGCTCCAGAACAAATTGGCGATACATTCCTCCTCTTCGAATCTCTGCTTCGGACACCTCTAGCTCCACATCTACCTTTGGTTCCATACGTTGAAGTTCTCTGCCTCTGGCTTTGTGATATATGTAAAAACCGTCTTTGGAAACAATTTTATTTTCCTTATAGATATAGAAGGTTTCTTCCTGTTCTAATGTATCTAATAAGAAGAGCAGTTGATGCAAGCCACCAAAATGTTCTCTATGTACACGTTCCAGCTCCGGTGTCATTCTAGGGGGCATCCCTTTGATGTCCATTGCCCACCCAACAATAATCATATCCTCATATAGTCTTTTTATTTCACGAAACACTTTGCTCCATGCCGCATTGTTCCACCTTGGAACGTTGCCTGAAAATTCTATTTCTCGAACAGGAACCACCGCTTCTATAAAGGTTGCGTATCTACCTTGCATTCGCTCTGTATGTCCCATTAGAACAAATACGTTTTTCTCACGATAACGTTCTTCCTTTATTTGATTGTAAGCTAGATTCTCTATGTAAATTTTTCCATCATCTCTAGGTGTCCCGATTTGCTTTAGATTCTTTAAATTTCGTTCTTTATCATTTACTACTTCTATCATTTTTCTACTCCTTTTTTGAATCATGCTAACAAAAAGGAGACGTCTGTTTTTGTAAATTTAGGGAAATAAAAAACTGCCATATCTTTCGATATGACAGTTTAAATGTCTTTTAAATACTATTTAACAAATGCTTTTACTTTTTTGTAAATGCCTTCTGCATCTAATTCATATTTATGGATAAGTTCTAATGCTGGACCAGATTCACCAAACACATCATCGATACCAATACGAAGTACTTTTGTTGGAGCATTTTCTGATAACACTTCACAAACGGCACTTCCTAAACCACCAATAGTAAAGTGTTCTTCTACAGTAACTACTTTACCAGTTTTGGTTGCTGAAGCAATTACAAGTTCTTTGTCGATTGGTTTAATTGTATGGATATTTACAACTTCTGCACTGATGCCGTCTTTTTCAAGCATTTCAGCAGCAAGAATTGATTCGTATACTTCAAGACCTGTTGCAAAAATAGTTACATCTGTACCTTCTTTTAATACAACACCTTTACCCATTTCGAATTTGTAATTTTCTTCATCATTTAATACTGGAACTGCAAGACGTCCTAAACGGATGTAAACAGGTCCTACATATTCAAACGCCGCCTTAATTGCAGCTCTTGCTTCTACGTCATCTGCTGGGTTTAAAACTACCATGCCTGGAATCTGACGCATAAGTGCCATATCTTCTAAACACTGGTGTGTTGCACCGTCTTCACCTACAGAGATACCTGCATGTGATGCAGCAATTTTTACGTTTAAGTGTGGGTAACCAATAGAGTTACGAATCTGCTCAAAGTTACGTGCAGTTGCAAACATAGCAAATGAACTCATAAATGGAATCTTTCCTGTTGCTGCAAGACCAGCTGCAACACCTGTCATGTTTGCTTCTGCGATACCACAGTTGATGTGACGTTCTGGGAATTCTTTTCCAAATACACCTGTCTGTGTAGAACCAGCAAGGTCAGCATCTAATACTACTAATTCTTCGTGTTCTCTTCCAATTTCAACTAAAGCACTACCGTAGCTGTTTCGGGTTGCAATTCTCTTTACATCTGACATAATGCTTCACCTGCTTTCTCTAATTCTTCTAAGGCAATACGACATTCTTCATCGTTTGGTCCTTTGCCATGCCAGCCAACGTTATTTTCCATGAAGGAAACGCCTTTACCCTTTGTGGTACGAGCGATAATTGCTGTTGGTTTGCCTTTTGTTTCGCGTGCTTCTTTGAACGCTGCACGAATTTCATCAAAATCGTTTCCATTGATTACGATGGTATGGAAGTTGAATGCTTCAAACTTCTTGTCGATTGGGTATGGAGAACATACTTCATCAATTGCACCGTCAATCTGGAGATTGTTGTTGTCTACCACTACAACTAAGTTATCTAATTTACGGAATCCTGCAAACATAGCAGCTTCCCAAATCTGACCTTCTTCGATTTCACCGTCACCAGTAATTGCATATACACGATAATCTTTGTTATCAAGCTTTGCTGCTAATGCCATACCAGCCGCACATGATACACCCTGTCCTAAAGAACCTGAAGACATATCAATTCCTGGAATGCCTTTCATATCTGGATGTCCCTGTAAGTAAGAACCTACATGACGAAGTGTAAGAAGATCTTCTTTAGGGAAGAATCCTTTTTCTGCAAGTGTAGCATAAAGTGCTGGAGCCACATGACCTTTTGATAATACAAATCGATCGCGGTCTGCCCACTGTGGATTCTTTGGATCCACATTCATTTCTTCAAAATAAAGATAAGTCATAATGTCAGTTGCTGACAAAGATCCGCCCGGATGTCCAGACTTTGCTGCATGTGTAGATTTAATTACACCTTTGCGAACTTCGTTCGCGATTTTGGAGAGCTCTAAGTTGTTCATAGTCTTCCCTTTCTTTTGTTTTAAGTAGATTATAATTCTGTACGGCCTTCTAGGGCTCTAAGTAATGTTACTTCATCAATATATTCCAAATCGCCACCAACCGGTACGCCGCTAGCAATTCTGGTAACCTTAATCCCGGAAGGTTTTATCAATTTACTGATATACATCGCAGTGGTTTCACCTTCCAAACTGGAATTGGTAGCAACAATTACTTCATCTACATCCTTTTCCAGTCGAACCATCAACTCTTTTAATTTGATATCATTTGGTCCTATACCTAGCATTGGCGAAATCGCACCATGCAATACATGGTAAACACCTTCGAACTTGCCAGTTTTTTCATACGCTGCCAAATCCCTTGTGTTTTCTACCACCATAATGGTTTTATGATTTCGTGCTGGATTCTTACAAATAGGACAAATATCGTCATCAGTAAGAGTATAACAAAATTTGCAGTATTTTACATTCTTTTTCGCTTCTAAAATTGCTGAAGATAAATCTTCTACTTGTTCCATTGACATATTTAGAACATGAAACGCGAGACGCTGTGCAGATTTTGCACCAATGCCAGGTAGAGAAGAAAACTCTTCTATCAATTTTGAAATTTGTTTACTATAATAATCCATTTTTTTCTTGGCTTAGAACATTCCGCCGCCAAGACCTCCTGTGATTTTTGACATAGATGCCTGTGAAGCTTCGTCCACTTTTCTGAGCGCTTCATTTGTAGCAGCTACGATTAAGTCTTCTAACATTTCGATATCATCTGGATCAACTACTTCTTCTGCAAGTTTGACTTTAACTACTTCTTTCTTACCAGAAACAGTTACTTCTACTGCACCGCCACCAGCTGTTGCTGTAGCTTCCATAGTTTCCATTTGTTTCTGTGCTTCTTCCATCTGACGCTGCATTCTCTGCGCCTGCTTCATAAGGTTGTTCATATTTCCTGGCATACCGCCTGGGAATCCACCTCTTTTTGCCATTTCTATATCCTCCTAAACTTAAAAGTTTTCTTCTTCTATATCAAACTGGATTAAATCTCGTAAATCAGGAACCGATTCCTTGGCAGAAAGTCCATTTTCATTTTTACGAACTACAATCTCAATTTCTTTTCCAATGCGTTTCGCAATGACTTCTTTTAGATTATCGATGCAGTTAGAACGATTTTCATTCAAATATGCATGCGCATTCTCATCATCTAAAACCAACAACAATTCTCCGTTACTTCCCAATGATGGAACTGCCTTGGAAAGATAGGTTTTCGTAATCGCACCAATTTCTGAGAGAATCGATTTCCAGTTTTTAATCACCTGCTGAATATCTTCTGGAATCGCCTTTGGCAACTGTGGTTTTGTCAGTGGCGCAGATGCAGGCACACCGCCATCTACAGCACTTGCAGATACATTCGCAGAAACTGCAGCTACTGGAATGCCATTTGCAATTTTCGCTTCTATGCTGGCAATTCTATCTACAACAGATTCATAATCCTTTTCCATCTGAGGCTTACAAAGTTTGATGATTGCAATCTCGATAAGAATTCTCTTCTGAGTCGCATATTTAATCTGATTTGAAAGCTCTGAGAAAATACGAATATAACGCATGAGCACTTCTGGTTTTACTAGTTCTGCCTCTTCTTTTAGTGCTGCAATATTCTCTCTCGACATATCCAATACGTCTTCCATGTCATCTGAACTTTGCATGAGCAAGAGATTTCGCAAGTACCAGGTAAAGTCATTTACCATCTGACCCATCTCTCGACCTTCGTCTACCAGGACATCAAGCGTGCCAATGGCACCTGTAATGTCTTTATTTATGATTTGGCGAAGCAGACGCGAAAAAATTTCTGTGTCTACTGCACCTAATACTTCTAATACATTTTCGTAAGTGAGGGTCTCACCTAAATGAAAGGCGATACATTGATCCAAAAGAGATAATGCATCTCGCATAGAGCCATCGCCTGCTTTTGCTACATAGCGAATCGCTCTTTCTTCTACGTCAACTTTTTCCTCTTCCATCAGGTCCATAAGACGACCTGCAATCGTATCAATCGAAATACGATGGAAATCATATCTCTGACAACGCGATAAAATGGTTATTGGAATTTTGTGTGCTTCTGTAGTTGCTAAAATAAAGATTACATAAGAAGGTGGTTCTTCTAAAGTTTTTAACAACGCATTGAAAGCTCCTGCCGAAAGCATATGCACTTCGTCAATAATATAAACTTTAAACTTTCCTTCTGTTGGACGGTACGTTACTTCTTCTCGAATCTGACGAATATTATCAACCCCATTGTTAGAAGCCGCGTCGATTTCAATTACATTCATGGATGAGCCGTCTGCAATCGCTTTACAAATAGCACATTCTCCACATGGACTTCCATCTACTGGACTCTCACAGTTAACCGCTTTGGCAAAAATCTTTGCTACAGTAGTCTTACCAGTACCTCTCGTTCCACAGAAAAGATATGCATGTCCGATTCGGTCAGCCTTTATTTGATTTTTTAAGGTTGTTACGATGTGGTCCTGTCCTTTTACATCTTCAAATTCCTGAGGACGGAACTTTCGATACAGCGCCGTATACGACATGCACTCACCAACTTTCTAAGTTACATTTACTCTGATTTCTCAGCTCGTTGTGGACGTTCTTTTTTTCGTCCTATGTACACATTCCACTTCATATATGCTTCCTGTGCATTTTTTGATTTATAAATCATATTCTTTTCTTCACCGACGATATCCACGATACTGTACCAGCCTTTATCATACTGGAACTGTGCATTTTTCCCTTCTAACTCTTTTGTTCCAAGTGTAAAGGTACTAATTGCTTGGTTATCACGTGGCTCACGATTATTTCGTGAATCTCGGTTTTCACGACTTTCTCTTTCTTTGCGTTCACGATATAATTCTCTCGCCTCACGCTGATCGTGACGACATTCACCTTCGTGTACGTCTTTTTTTACCTGCTCTTCTGCATTGTAATTTTTGCGCCCACGACGATTACGATTATTATAATGAAAATTTGCCATATCTACTCCTTTGACTGCAACACATATTCCACTGCTGCCTTCAACTGTTCGTTTTTTTCCAACTCAGGATTCTTTAATAATTCCTGCGCCTCCTCTTCCGAAAAAAGCTCGCGCAAATTCACCTGATGGTTGTTTACAGGAATGTAGGAAACCTTATTCGTATCGAAAATAGATTTCAACACATAATATGTAAGCGAGTCTCCTTTTCCTGCTGGTAATTGTACGATGTTATCTACAACACAAACGCCCTGAGTTTCACTATATATTTTCTGTTTCTTTTGAAACATATTTTTTACCTCCGAGCCAGTCCCCACACTACTCCTAGTGTAAACATATTTTGACTTAGATATCATACCATAGATTCCCATTTCTTTCAACGAGGTTTAGTTGCACTTTATAAAAAACAATGTTATAATCTGGTATTGAAAAATAATACAAAATTGACGCTATTAATAAGACCAAACTAGAATATAATAAATAATCATCGATTATGAGGAGGAAACACTATGAAAAGAATCGTAACCGTTCAAGATATATCCTGTGTAGGAAAATGCTCTTTGACTGTAGCACTTCCTATTATTTCAGCAATGGGAATAGAAGCAGCTATTTTACCAACAGCTGTTTTATCTACCCATACCATGTTCCAGAACTTTACCTGCAAAGATTTAACAGACCAGGTAGAACCAATTGCAGAGCATTGGAAAAAAGAAAACTTTGCTTTCGATGCAGTTTATACTGGATACCTTGGTTCTTTTGAACAGATTGATCTTATGAAGAAATTCTTTGAAGATTTCAAAACAGAATCCAACATCCTTTTTGTAGATCCAGCCATGGCAGACAATGGTAAATTATATCCAGCCTTTGACGAAGCATTTGCTAAACATATGGCAACCCTTTGTGCAAAAGCCGACATCATTGTTCCAAATATTACAGAAGCTTGTTTTATGACTGGCACAGAATACAAAACCGAATACGACAAAGCATACGTAGAAGAACTTCTTCGTAAACTCTGTGACTTAGGTGCAAAAGTAAGCATTCTTACAGGCGTAAGTTTTTCAGAAAGAAAGACTGGTGTAATGGGATATGATAGCTCTACAGAAACATTCTCTTATTATGAGCATGACAAGCTTCCAGTAAGCTTCCATGGAACCGGCGACATCTTCTCTAGCACATGCGTAGGCGCAATGATGAATGGTATGAACTGGACAGAAGCTGTGAAAGTAGCAGCTGACTATACTGCAGAATGCATTCGACTTACATTGGAAGATCCTGCAAAACCTTGGTATGGAGTAAACTTCGAACAGGCAATTCCATATTTGGTAAACCGAATTAAATAAGACATAAAAAAGCTGGCTGCAAAATTGCAACCAGCTTTTATTTTATTCTTCAATTAAAATGCCCTGAACTAGATATCTGTTATTTGGCTTTTTATCAATGCAAGTAGATAAGGTAAGAAGGTGGTTTTCGACGGTTACTTCTACTCCATCCCTAAAATGTGCTCTCATATCACGTACATCAAACACGTCATCCAGATATTTCTGCTTTCCAGCATCCGAGATGGTACTGTAATTTGCTAAGATATGTCTATCTGAAAACTCATATGCCGCAAAAATTTCATATACCAAAACTTTCTCTGGTAAATAGATATACACATATCTGTTTTCTTCAAAGAAAGTCGCATCTTCAAAGAAGTGAAGATTTTGGAACATTGTTTTCGCTCTCATGTTATGTCCATATAGAACCGTGTTGAAATCATCAAACTCTTTACCATTATAAGAGTGTTCCGAATATATACTGCCTGCAGTACTTTTATTTCCATCAATATCACGTCTTAAATAAAAAGAATCATCTGTTTCATGCTGTAAAACCGGATAATCTATATTAGTGTTTGGAATATAAATCCATGCATAGATATCCGGATTAGTTTCGTTTAAAACTGCCCAATCCAAATTCTTTTCCGGGATTTCGATTCCCAGTCTTGTATATAAATCTTCTTCTGTTTCTGTTTCTTCTATAAATTCTGTTTCCGTATTATTTCCCGCAAGACTTTCAAGTCTCTTTTGTTCCTGCCAGCGTGTATACATATCCGAAAGCAAAACCCCTAGTGAAATGACAAATCCCACTAAAAAAACAACAAATAAGATTTTATATATTTTCTTTTTATCTATCTTCTTTTCTGTCTTTTTTTCTTCCATCTTATCTCTCTCTAAATCAAAATATGTCCTCCCTCAAATGAGAGAGGACATAATAAAATCCTTTTTATGAAATCTAATTATTTCATTTTACGGGCACAACCTGTTGCACCAGCTAAACATACAAGAGCAACAAGTGGAGCAACTACCGCTACGCCTGTCTGTGGAGAAGTAGCCTGCGCTACAGTTTTAACGATAGCAACTGGTGATAAAGATTTGAAAGTTGCTGTAACTTTTCCATCTTCTACTTTTGTAGGATTGATGGTTTCCCATGTGCCATCAGCTTTTTCATGAAGGATATAAAGTTTATCGCCTGCAACGATTCCATCTACATTGAATGTGATTGAGATACCTTCTGCTGGAATGTTTCCTGCTGGTAATTTTACATCTACTACCGCAACTACAGTATCTGTCTTCTTTTCAACCTTTGTATAAACGGTCTCTAATGTTTTTTCATCTACTGCTTCTTTTACAAGTTCTACTTCCTGTCCATTTACAACAGTTACTACTTTACCAACTGTTTTTGCGATATCTTCTGCTGTTACTGAAGGTGCTGCAAGTACTGGTGTTGTCACAACAAGAACCATAAGAGCTGCAAATAATGCTACCATTTTCTTTTTCATTGATCCGTTCTCCTTTTTATTTCATCTCTTTTATATAAACCATGTTATCACATAGTCAGTTACTTTGTCACTTCTTTGTAGAACACATTTATAATCAATTCATATAATGCATCCTCATCCACATGATACTCTTCGAATTTTTCTCCCATCACAGTTTCACCTGGAACTGTGTACATGCGGTCCGAAGAATAATCGTAAGATGTAATTTCTTCTAACAATGGCACAATATCCATATTTGTCACGATATATGGAGATAATTCCTCATAAACTGAAACCAGTTGTGAATTTGAACTCGAAATCATCTTCTCCACTTTTTCAAGATATGCAGTAATATACTGCTCCTGACGTCTGAGTCGTAGTGTCGCACTATCGAATTCATCAGTATCTCTACCGCGAAGATAAATATATGCCTGCTGACCATTTAAAGTTACCTTCTCACCCTTAGTGAGAACCACATCTCGATCTGGGTATACCAAATCATTAAGCACTGTGACTTCTACACCACCTATCGAGTCATTCAAAACAGGTACTGCGCCCACATTGATTGATAAGTATCCATCAATTGGGATGTTGTAAAACAAATGCGCAACTGCTTTTTCTGTCAAACCGCAGCTAACTCTTCTACCGTCACCAAATCCATGCTGTACACAAATCTGAGCTTCCGTGTATCCGCTATTTGTCCCATTTGCCTCATAGGTTTCTACCCTCGTCATAGTATTTCTGTTAATCGAAATAACAGAAACTTCTTCTGTCTCTCTATCCATAACAAATAGGAAAAGTGCATCTGACTGTCCGCCGCTGACATAATCCTCAGCAACCTCAACCGGACCTTCTTTATCAATACCCATTAGTAAGTAGATATCCAAATCGCTATTGTACACATAATCTTTGTCTTTATAACGAATGGTACCCTCTTCCCATTTCTCGAGGTGTTCGCTTTCTGTCTGTTGCTGTGTCTCGTCTAAGTCTGGCTCCTTTGGATTCAGGAAAATAAATATTCCAAGTCCAATGAGGGCAACTGACAATAAAACCAGCAAAACCACAAGCAATATATTAGGCTTTTTATCTGTCGTATTTATGTTTCTTTTGTTATCTGAACCCATACTTTATCGCCATTTTAAACCATTATTTTATTCGAGTGTACTACCTATTTTAGTGGTAGTCAAGTGTTTATGGCATTTTTATACACAATATTTTGTGGAATTTATTTACTGAAACAATTTTGTCGAATAATATCTATCCCCACTATCTGGAAGTAAAACTACAATTGTTTTTCCTTCCGATTCTGGTCTCTTTGCTACCTCAACAGCAGCAGCCAGGGCACCACCAGAAGAAATGCCTACGAGGAAGCCTTCCTCTGTGCCGATAAGCTTTCCGTATTTGATTGCATCGTCGTCTTCGACGGTAAGAATCTCATCATAAATCTTCTGATTTAAAATACTTGGGGCAAAGCCTGCTCCGATTCCCTGAATGCCATGCGCACCAGCTGTTCCTTTGGAAAGGAATGGAGATGCAGCAGGCTCCATTCCTACAATCTGAATTGCAGGATTCATATCTTTTAAGTATTCACCTGTTCCAGTAATTGTTCCACCTGTACCGATACCCGCAACGAAGATATCCACACGTCCGTCAGTATCACGCCAGATTTCTGGTCCTGTATTTTTACGATGCGCATTTGCATTTGCGATGTTATCAAACTGTGCAGGGATAAAACTTCCCGGAATTTCTTTTTGCAATTCCTCTGCTTTTGCAATCGAACCTTTCATTCCAAGTTTACCATCTGATAAAACAATTTCAGCTCCATACGCTTTAATCAGATTGCGGCGTTCTACACTCATGGCATCTGGAATCACGATAATACATTTATAACCTTTGATGGCCGCAATAGAAGCCAAACCAATCCCTGTGTTTCCGGATGTCGGTTCGATTATGGTCGCACCTAGTGTAAGAAGTCCATCTCTCTCTGCCTGTTCAATCATCTCTTTTGCTACACGGTCTTTTGCAGAGCCTGCCGGATTTAAGTATTCAAGCTTAGCCAAGAGACGACATTTTAAATCGTATTTTTCTTCAATATGTTTTAACTCTACAAGAGGTGTGTTTCCAATTAGTTCTGATACGTTATTATAAATTTTTCCCATTTTTCATTCCTTTCAAAAATGCAAAAAGCGACTGTCACATCACAATCGCTTTTGTTTTTCAATGTTCTATTTGCGGTCAATCGTACCGCCACACAATACATAATCATCTTTGTAAAATACTGCCGCCTGTCCAGGTGTCATCGCACGCTGTGGTTCCGCAAATCGACAAAGCACTCTGCCATCCTCTAAGAGGGTCAACTTACAAGGTGCACCCTTATGAGAATAACGAACCTTACCGATAGCGTCTACCTCTTCACCCATTCTAAGTTCTGGCATCCCCATGTAGTTCATGTCTTTTACATAACAGTCCGTTTCAAACAACTGCTCTGATTTACAAATCACTACTTCATTTGTATCTGGGCGAAGTTCTTTTACAAAGAGTGGAGTAGGAGCTGTAAGTCCTAAGCCCTTTCGCTGTCCTACCGTATAGTGAATAATTCCTTTATGTTGTCCAAGGATATTTCCTTCTACATCCACGAAATTTCCCGGAGCAAATTCTGCGCCAGTTTCATTCTTTATAAATGTCGCGTAATCTCCATCTGGGATAAAACAGATATCCTGGCTATCCTGCTTGTGTGCCACAGGTAGCTCGATACGCCGGGCGATTTCGCGAATTTCATCTTTGGTATAGGCACCAACTGGCATAAGTGTGTAAGCCAACTGGTCTTGTGTCAGATTGTAAAGCGCATAGGTCTGATCTTTCATTGCTGTAACAGAGTTCTGAATGGTATAACGGCCATTGTCCAGCTGCTTGATACGAGCATAGTGACCGGTCGCAATATAGTCTGCACCGATTTCCTTTGCACGGGCTAAAAGCGCTTCCCACTTTACATGACGGTTGCATGCATTACATGGATTAGGCGTACAGCCTTTCTGATATTCGTCTACAAAATAATCGATAACCGATTTTTGAAAATCCTCACGGAAGTTCATTACATAATATGGAATATCCAAACGCTGTGCAACGCGACGTGCATCATCTACCGCAGAAAGACCACAGCATCCGCCCTCTTCCTCCTGAGTGAATACATCTTCCTCCTGCCATATCTGCATGGTTACACCAATGACATCATAGCCTTGTTCTTTTAATAAATATGCGGCTACGGAAGAGTCTACTCCTCCCGATAAGCCCACAACTACTTTTTTCTTCATAAATTAGTATTCTTCCTCTTCAGCTTCCTCGTGTTCGCTGATGTCTGTTACTGGTTTTTCTAAGCCTTCAATTACGAGGCCATTTTTCTCTGCATAATCCCAAAGCGCAGCATGAATTGCTTCTTCTGCTAAAAGGGAACAATGTACCTTTACTGGTGGAAGTCCATCAAGGGCGTCACAAACTGCTTTGTTGGTTACATGAAGTGCTTCCTGAACTGTTTTTCCTACTACAAGTTCTGTTGCCATACTGCTGGTTGCTACTGCTGCACCACAGCCAAAGGTCTTGAACTTCGCATCACGGATAACCTGGTTTTCATCGATATCTAAATAGATACGCATAATGTCTCCACACTTTGCATTACCTACTGTTCCAACACCGCTGGCGTTTTCAATTTCTCCTACATTTCTAGGGTTATTAAAATGATCCATTACTTTTTCGCTGTACATAATATTTTCCTTCTCTTTTCTATTTATTGTTCTTTCTTACAAAGTCTTCATAAAGTGGTGACATGCTACGCAGTCTTGCAATGATTTCTGCGAGCTTGTCCACTGTATAATCAATCTCTTCTTTTGTGGTATCTTCGGATAAAGTCAAACGAAGGGAGCCATGTGCAATTTCGTGTGGTAATCCAATTGCCAAAAGTACATGTGATGGGTCTAAAGAACCCGAGGTACATGCAGAACCACTGCTGCCACAAATGCCTGCCTGATCCAGTAAGATAAGCATCCCTTCACCTTCGATAAAACGGAAGCAGAAGTTTGCATTGTTTGGCAAACGGTTTGTTTTGTGTCCGTTTAATCTGGAATGTGGCACTTTCTCTAATACCTGTTCAATTAAGTAATCGCGAAGTTCGCTAATTGCTTTTGTCTTTTCTTCCATAGTAGCTGCCGCAATTTCTACAGCCTTACCCATACCTACGATACCAGGAACATTATGAGTTCCTGCACGACGACGGCGTTCCTGTGCACCACCATGAATATAAGATAAAATCTTTACTCCTTTTCGGATGTACATTACTCCGATCCCTTTTGGCCCGTTAATCTTATGACCGCTGGCAGAGAGCATGTCAATGTTCATCTCATCTACATTGATTGCAATGTGAGCAAAAGCCTGTACTGCATCCGTATGGAAAAGCACTCCATGTTTACGAGCAATTTTACCAATTTCCTTCAAAGGCTGGATGGTTCCAATTTCATTGTTTGCTGCCATCACGGAAATCAAAATTGTATCTGGTCGAATTGCTGCTTCCAGCTCGTCCAATTTTACTACTCCATCTTCATCTACATTTACATAGGTTACTTCAAAACCCTTCTTCTCTAACCACTCACAGGTATGAAGCACTGCATGATGTTCAATCGTGGTTGTGATAATATGTTTTCCCTTTGCCGCATATGCCTCTGCAGTTGCTTTGATTGCCCAGTTGTCAGATTCTGTACCACCACCGGTGAAATAAATCTCTTCTTTTTTTGCACCGATAAGCTCGGCAATCTTTTCACGAGATTCCGCAACTGCTTTTCCAGCTGAGCTAGAGAAACTGTAAAATGCAGCCGGATTGCCATAATATTCTGTGAAGTATGGTGTCATCGCTTCCAATACTTCTGGATATACACGGGTAGTCGCCGCATTATCTAAATAAATTAACTTTTCCATTTCTATCTGTCCCCATTTCTATTTATTCTTCTTCAATGCCATTCTGCCAGTCCACTAAGTCCTGTAAGGTCGTATTGTCTACGACATCATTTACTGCATCGTTCATCTTCTGCCAAAGCATTGCCGATACACAGGCACCTTTTTTCTCACAACTTTCTGCATCTGCGCCTACACAAGAAGCTGGTGCAATACTGCCTTCCGCTAAACGCAAAATCATACCTGCTGTGTACTCTTTTGGCTCTTTTGTCAGAAGATATCCGCCCTGTGCGCCTCGGATACTTTTCACATATCCGGCTTTGTTAAATAAGGCAATAATTTGTTCTAAGTATTTCTCCGATATGTTCTGTCGACTCGCAATATCTTTCACTCGAACAGGGGTCTCTCCCGCGTTCATTGCAAGATCAATCATAATACGAAGAGCATATCGTCCCTTTGTTGAAATTTTCATAGTTTCACCTTCGTTTTTAATTCCTACCAATTCACTATACTTTGTATTATGTGTGATGTCAACTGGAATATACATAAAAAAATACGAGCCAGAAATTTTATTTCTGACTCGTATATCAAACATATAAAATTTTACAATGCTCGTATTGATTCTACTGGTTTTTTCTTCGCGGCACTCCAAACTGGAAGGAAGGTTGCTACCACTACGGTAACAAATGCCACTCCGATAAGTACAGCTATAGAATTTACGCCAAATACCAATAAGGAAGCATTAATCATAGATACTAACGTATCATTTATAAAGACACATAACGAAACACTTGCTGCCACAGAGATTGCTACACAAATAGCTGCAATAACAAAAGATTCTGAGAAGAAAATCTTGAATACGTCAAGGCTTCTTGCACCGACAGCTCGTAAAATTCCAATCTCCTGTTTCTTATAAGAAATCGAGATGGAAATAAAGTTCGATAAAAGTAATGCTGCAAATACAGCTAATACGATGCCGATATATAGGAATATCTGTGAAAGTTCTTTGATAGTAGTATCTACCATCTCTAAATTACTAATGAGTGTACTTGTTAATACTCCCTTGCTTCCATCTGCACCATATTCATCCTGCTGGTAAATGTCCCAAAGCATCTCTGTTTGTTCTACAGAATGATCATAAGGAAGGAACAGCATTCCGTATACCACATTTTCTGGCTCTACATATTTTGTCGTGTATTCAGAGTAAGAGCCTACTAAGGTTTTCTGCTCTTCCCAAATCGCTTTCTCTGCATCCTGTGTAAAGAAGATTTTTTCGGTATCCTGTGTCTTCTCTGAATTCCATACACCTACGATTGTAAATTCTTTTGTTTCTCCAACAGAAACCCCATCCCAGTCATTGAACAATCTGACAGCCAATGTGAGTTTCTTTTTCTCTTTCTGCAAAGCAGTTAAGAGTGTATTGTACTTCTGAACCTTTTCCTCTTCAGTGAACGCTTTGAATTCCCATTTTTGGGTTTCTTTATTTTCTACATCAATTCCGCCATTGATTAATTGGTTTGTAAGCTCTACAATTTCTTCTGCTTTTTTAGCACGATACTCATTGCCTGCTTCCCATGCAGCATTGGCTTCTTTACCATAGACTTCCATTACCAGATTATAGAATAATGGACGTGCTACCACGACTTCATTTTCGACAAGCTCTGTCTTGTCTGCCACAAGCCAAGAAACCATATCTGCTTTTACATGTTTTTCGAAACTTCCATATGCTACATTTGGATACTCTGGGAACACTGGACTTTTAACAGCGCCAATCGCAATAGTTGCAACCATACGCTGTGAGTCGAATTCACTCATCACCCATGAACTATTTTCTCCGATTTCCATCATCTTGTCTTTTGTTACAAAAGCTACGAGATGAAGTCCATCCTGCAATTCATATTGAAAACTATTGATAAGCTGAAAATCTGTTCCATCAGATTCTTTAAGCACTTCGTACTTCTCTGAAATTTCCCCACTGTCCATGATTCCAACTACGGTATAAGACGTTCCTTCAATCGTTATCTTCTTACCAAGGATATCCTCCGGCTTGGACATTTCAATATATTTACCTGTGCTCTGGTCATAAGTTTTACAATTATATAAAACCTCTGCACTATAAGAAGAAATACAAATCTCGTCATCCTTTTCTGGATATCTTCCGTTGATTTGCTGACGTAGTGCATTTCCCTCCTGTAGATATGCAAAACTATAAAGGTCATTTACCCAATACTCGCCTAATTTGTTCTGAATTGGATAACTAGCCCAGCTCTTTACACCACCAAAGGCATTCATTCCAAAGATTTTGCCATATTCCAACAATTCTTCATCTGTAAAACGTGTTTCATTGTTGTAGCTCCATTCGTTTGACTCACCGTCATACACATAGTTCTCGATAACTTCGTAATACTTTTCCATTTTTACAAGAGAAAAATTCGCCTCTTGTACAGACTGCTTGAAAGTAGCCTCGCTATCATAAAACGTCATCGTAGATAAGAGCCCAAAGAACGTAAATGCAACGGTACAAAGTAAAATGGTAAACATCAGACGAATTGGCTTTGTTTTCAAACTAGAAGCACCAATTCGAATCGCATGATGCAATGGAAGCTTTGAACGAATAAACTTCGCATCCTTTGGATTATATTCCTTCTTTTCAAATGGAATCTCTGAAGAATCTTTGAAGACTTCTTGTTCTCCGCTCTCTTTGATGTGACTTACATCTTTAAATGCCTTTACATCTCGCTCTCCAGTTGCAATAATAACGTCTTTATCTGTCTTACTTAAAAACGCTTTAATCTCTGCAAAGTCTGCATCACTTAAGTCTGCACCATTTTTTACACAAAGAGTATCTCCAACGATACTAATATTATCTGTAAGCACCTGCTGCTGTTCTTCTGTTTTGGTAACGTCTGAAAGAATTTTCCCGTCTTTCAGTTCAATGATTCTATCTCCGTACATTTCCGCGAAATCACGATCATGAGATACGACAATCACTAATTTTTCTTTCGAAAGTTTTTTCAAGGTGTCAAATACCTGCTTACCTGTCGCTGAGTCCAATGCACCCGTTGGCTCGTCCGCCATAATAATCTCTGGTGATTTTACCAAAGCACGTGCAATCGCAATACGCTGTTTCTGTCCTCCAGATAAAGTGTTTGGTTTACGCTTTGCAAAACCAGTCAAATCCACTTGCTCTAATAAATCCGCAATGACTTTTTTATCCTTTGGTTTCCCCTGAAGCTCCAGTGCTAATGCAATATTATCTTCTACCGTAAATTCATTTAAAATATTATATTCCTGAAAAATGAATCCTACATATGTATTACGATAACTGTCAAAATCGCTCTGGCTAAATTTTTCGCTGCTCTTTCCTTTTACAAGAATCGCTCCACTGGTAGGTGCATCCAAGCCCCCACACACGTTAAGCAATGTGGATTTACCACTACCACTTTTTCCTAATAAGAAAACCATCCCTTTCTCAGGGAATACAATCGATACATCATCCAAAGCTTTCGTATCCGCTCCGCCCTTGGTTTTGTATATCTTCGTCAAATGCAACGCTTCTAACATATTCTTTACTCCTTCCATATATTAGAAATTTTATGGATTTATTTTGGCATATATAATACAAAAAAACAAGGAACATAACCTTAAGACTTTCTTAAAATAAAAAGCCTTTCGTTTTAATGCTACCATCCAGGCACCCTCACGGCACATGAGATTGTCTGCTTATGGCTGCTGTATTCCTACCCTGACCAGGTTCACAGGTCCCATTGCGTAAGACCCGAATAGCAGCATTAAAACGAAAGGCTTAATGTCTTTTATTCAATTAACTCGGGTAAGTATACCCTAATGTTCTATGCATTGTCAAGTTTTGCCTGTTTCTTTTTTTCACGGAGTTCTTGGAAAAATCCTGACAACATCGTCGAGCACTCTTCCTCCAAAACACCCGTCACCATTTCCACCTGATGATTGAACTGTTTCATCTGAAGAAGGTTAATGACCGAACCCGCACAACCGGCCTTTGGATTCATGGAACCGATAACTACTTTTCCAAGACGCGACTGCACAATTGCACCTGCGCACATCTGACATGGTTCTAAAGTCACATACATGGTGCAATCCTCTAAGCGCCAGTCACCTGTTTTCTTGCTGGCTTTTTTAATCGCTGACATTTCTGCATGTGCCAATGTGTTTTTATCGGTGTTTCTTCTATTATATCCACGTGCAATAATTTTATCCCCTTGCACGATAACACAGCCGATTGGAACCTCGTCTAATTTATATGCTTTTTTTGCTTCCCGAAGGGCAGCCTTCATATATTTTTCATCCTGAGTCATATGCTTTTATTTCCTTTTGTGCTATAATCTATCCATATCATACCAAATTTTTGAAAGAAGGCAAACATGTTATTACAATACGAAACCAGACGATTGATTTTAAAAGTCTTAGGCCCAGATTACTCCAGCGACGTTCTTCGTTTCTATCAGAATGATCGTGAACTTTTTGAAAAATACGAAGCGGACCGTAGTCCAAACTTTTATACGGAAGCGCATCAACGAAACATTTTACATTTAGAATATGGTTTAACATTAAAATTGAATCAAGTACGCTTCTATGTGTTTTTGAAAGATGAACCAGAAAAGATTATCGGAACCGTTTGCCTTTATGATATTTCAAATGCTTATTCGCGCGCAGAAATCGGTTATAAGTTTTCTAGCGCTTACCACCACAAAGGCTATGCTTCTGAGGCAGTTGAGAAGTTGATTGATATTGCCTTCTGGGAGCTTAACCTTCATCGATTGAGTGCACACGTACAGGAAGATAATATCCCTTCAATTCGATTACTGGTCGGATTAGGATTTGTAAAAGAAGGTATCTGTCGTGATTACCTCTGCTTAAATGGAATGTGGACAGACCATTTACAATATAGCCTTATCGCTTCAACCTTAGACCTTTAATTTAACGAACCAGCAGCCGAAGGTACCCACCTCAGCTTCCTGGTTCTTTTCTTTTTCCATTGCTACCATCTCCTGCGAAACTGCCTCAAAATTCGGGAAACCGAAAAGGATTGCCATAACCGCTTCAGGCTTCTCAAAAATCCCCGGAACGCCCAGAGAAAGAATCTCTTCCCCCTCCTCCATCTCCTTTTTAAGCACCAGATACCCATAATTCCAGAACCCGTGTACCAAAAAGCTGTTCGTCGTGAGGTGCCAATTGGGACTCGGCAAATCGCGTATTTGACTCAAATCTATTTTTTCATAAGATGGCATTCTTTCTATATCTAATTGTTCCTCTTGAATAACAACTTCTTCGGCTACTGCAAGTGTCGCTTCGTCCGCTATCTGTGGTTCTACCTCTTCTTTCGGCATGTCTATCAAAAATTCACCTCGCACAATTTCTCCAGCATATTCATCCTTCCAACAACTTGCAAGATATTTTCCATCTTTAAAACGAATCCCTATTCCGACGATGTCATTTAAAGAAAATCCACTTTCAAATATATCTTCTGTAAGAAAAGAAATGCGGCTATCGCATTGCCCCTGTTCTAATTTTATTTCCCCTAGATGAATGCTTTGTAACTCTTCCTTATATGCAAGTGCATAAATCTTTCCTTCATCACAAGCCTTTGGAAAATTGCGAATATACACCTCCATCATAGTCTCACTGCCGCGAACGTTCACGCGAATAAATCCAGTGTTCTTTATCTTGTTTCCTCTTTCGCATTCATATAAATATGTAACAAAACGTTTCATGTCCCATTCTTCTCCTATTATATTATTACTAGTGTATGCTGTATTTTTTATTTCATTAAAAATGTGTGTTGACAATTTTAAAAATTATGTTATATTAATATTAGTAACAGTTCCTATTATCAAAAAGAAAGGAGATTTACTCATGATAAAACACAGTCGTCAACGAGATGCGATTCGGGATAACTTAATGAATCGATGTGACCATCCAACCGCGGAAACGGTTTATATGGATATCAAAGAGGGCTTTCCAAACATTAGTCTCGGAACTGTCTACCGTAATCTCTCCCTTTTATCTGACATGGGTGAGATTCAGAAAATCTCTACTGGCATAGGGCCAGACAGATTCGATGGAAATGTCAAACCACACTGCCACTTCCAGTGCAGAATGTGTTATAATGTACTAGACATTCCATTCGAATATCCAGAAGAGTTAAATGCTCATGCAGCGAAAAACTTCTCTGGACTCATTGAAGGAAATAGCATTCAATTCTTTGGACGTTGTCCAGATTGTATGCAAACTCATTAATTATGAACTTTAATTTATTTTATCTTAAGGAGGACAGATAATATGTCAAAATATGTATGTACAGTATGTGGTTATGTTCATGAAGGAGATAGCGCTCCAGAACAGTGTCCAGTATGTAAAGTAGGACCAGAAAAATTTGTAGAACAGGCAGGCGAAAGAGTTTGGGCTGCAGAACACGTTGTAGGTGTTGCTCAGGGTGTTAGCGAAGATATCCTTATGGACCTTCGTGCAAACTTTGAAGGTGAATGTACAGAAGTAGGTATGTACCTTGCAATGGCTCGCGTTGCACATCGTGAAGGTTATCCAGAAATCGGTCTTTACTGGGAAAAAGCTGCTTGGGAAGAAGCTGAACATGCTGCTAAATTTGCAGAATTACTTGGTGAAGTTGTAACAGACTCAACAAAGAAAAACTTAGAACTTCGTGTAGCTGCTGAACACGGTGCTACAGAAGGAAAGACAGACCTTGCAAAACGTGCTAAGGCTGCTAACCTTGATGCTATTCATGACACAGTACATGAAATGGCTAGAGATGAAGCTAGACATGGCAAAGCACTTGAAGGCTTATTAAAGAGATATTTTGGTTAATCTATTTATTTAATTTAGGAGGATTGCACTATGTCAAAATACGCAGGAACAAAAACAGAAAAAAATTTAATGGAAGCTTTTGCTGGCGAATCAATGGCTCGTAACAAATATACTTACTTTGCTTCAGTTGCAAAGAAGGCTGGTTATGAACAGATCGCAGCTATTTTCCAGGAAACAGCAGATCAGGAAAAAGAACATGCTAAAATGTGGTTTAAAGAATTCCACGGACTTGGCGATACAGCACAGAACTTAAAATGGGCTGCAGAAGGTGAAAACGATGAATGGACAAGCATGTATGCTCGTATGGCTGATGAAGCTGACGAAGAAGGCTTCCCAGAACTCGCTGCAAAATTCCGTCTCGTTGCTGGTGTAGAAAAAGCTCACGAAGAACGTTACAACAAGATTCTTAAAAATCTTGAAGAAGGAAAAACATTTAACGGCGAAGCTCCAAATGGTTGGAAATGCCGCAACTGTGGTCACGTACACTACGGTGACGAAGCTCCTGAAGTATGTCCAACATGTAATCATCCACAGGCTTACTTCGAAAGAAGAGTTGAAAACTACTAAGAAATGCATATTGAAATTAAAAAAGAGGGAACAGCAAATGCTGTTCCCTTCTCATATATTCTATTCATTTGGTAAAGTGTACTGAATCATACTTCCGCCTTCAATTCTATGATATGTACCTCTCTCTATATCAAATAACATCTCAACCTTATATGTATTTCGGTTTGTTCCACCAAATCCATTTTCTGCCGAATAGTCTAAAGTTACCCACACCAATCTCCAAGCACTTCCTTCCGCACCTTTATATGGAGTTGTTTCGTACTGTACAACAGAATCATTTAATACATAAGATGCTTCGTTCTTCAACTGTACTTCTTCATGAAATACAACCTCTGCAGCTGCAGTAGCCTGATCTTTATATACTTTATTTTCAACTGGTTCTGGTTCTGGTACTGTAACAAATGCACCTACAAGAGCCACACAAATAACAACTACTCTTGCAATAGAAAAAATACTTCTTTTCCCTTTGTCACCAAATGTAAGCTTCTTAATGATATTTTTTACAAATGGAAGTAAAAGCACTCCTGTAACTACAAACAAAACAGCAGATACCACTGCACCTTCTGAAAGGAAGCCTGCTGCTAAAAGAAATAGGATGAGTGCAACTGCTATACCAGCAAGACTAAGAATCTTTGCACCAAATCCTTCTTTTAATTTTTCATGACAGTTTGGACACATAACTGCATTCTTATCAACTTCATTCCCGCACCAAGCACAATAGTTTTCTGCTTTTTTGCTATTGCTTCCACAGTGCGGACAAATTTTTGCTGTGGTTTCTTTACCACAATTTCTACAATATTTCATTTTGTTCCTCCTAGCTTCTCATTTTATAATCCTAATAACCGTTTTTTCTTCCATAATTGTATCCTCTCTACTTAAATTATCTATCAGCATTATAATTCTCTCGGCTTCTTTTGTCAATTTAAAGTATCATTATGATAATGTAATATCTTTTAGATTGTTCTACCATACTTATAGAAAGGTGGTAAAAATGATTGCTGACAGAATTAAATCTCTAAGAGAGAAATCTAATAAAACACAATCTGAATTGGCCAAGCAACTTGGAATTACAAGATCAAGTGTCAACGCTTGGGAAATGGGAATTTCTGTTCCTTCTACACAATACATTGTAGAACTGGCACACATTTTCCACGTCTCTACTGATTATCTCTTGGGCGTAAATACAACTTCAACTATAAGTGTGGCAGGACTTACAGACCAAGATGTAGAGATTGTGAACAGTCTAATTTTACATTTAAAAGATATAAGAAATTAAAAAGCAGGGCTTTCTATAGCCCTGCTTTTCTCGAGTTTTCTTCTTTTTAAATAGCTAAACCAAACTATAACTGTAATGTTAACCATTCTATAATGTCCGATTTTTGAAGATAGTAGCGCTCCGAATTCTTTAAGTTCATCATTCCAGAGTTAAAATCTATCAGGTTCTTTAACTTTTCATTATTGCCATACTCAACCTTTTTATATATATCTTTACACAAATGGATCATTTCAATATCATATGATTGGCTATATATTTGAATCACCATCTTATTCTCTTCTGCATGTGCTTTTTCTTTATAATATCCTTCGGTTTGTTGAAAACCACCTGTTGTTACACCTCCAACTGTCGCTCCTGTATACACAGTCTTGGGTGCCACATACTCCGCATGTGTGCCATAAATCGTTCTATATGTTAACGAAAACGTATCTGGAACCTCTGACTCATTTTTTCCAAATGCAATCGTTCCTTTTGCTGTTTGAAGCACATAAAGTTTCGAAGGATTGCCATCCTTTACAATATGAAAAATCACTGGACAATACTTATCTAGTATATCGTAGTCACTACTTATCGAACGAATCAAATGGATCTTTTTATTTATCTCTTCTCCAAATCTTGCTTTGCTCTTCTTAATCTTTGTTTCGAATTCTAATTGTTCTAGTTCTCTCTTTTTCTGTCTTGCAGATACTACAGACTCACGTCCTTTTTTGTACGCTTCTAACACCGCTTCTCTTGTAGGCTTTATTGTCGCAAATTTTTCATTATACTTTGCAATTTCTATAGCTTTTTGTATTTTTTTCGAAGGGTCTCCGACGTCAATATCTTTCGCACCCTGTTCATTACAAACTTTGTAAAAGCTTTCTTCTAAAGGATAACGAGAAATTCGTATTTCTCTCTTAAGCTTTTTTATTGCTTTTTCATCTATTTCATACCCTTCATATCTTTCACCAATTGCACGCACTTTTTCATCAACTATAAGCCCTTTAATCAGCCATAGTACAATGGCTATTCCTAGAGCAGATAAGAACATTCCAACACCTCCAAATATTCCTATTGCACATAGACCCAGCATTACAATTGTGAATATGGTATCTGACTTTTTCTTCTTCTCTTTCATTGTTTCACCAATATTTGAATTTTCCATGCATTTCCTCCCCATGATTTATCCCACGTTTTTTGCTAAAAATTATATATATATATATATGTTTTGTCAATTAGTTTACCTAGATTTTATAAGATAAATAGAAAACTCTTTTCTTGCACAAATTCTCATGTTATAATTTTAACAAGAATGGCTATTTATGGGGGAAATATGAAAATCAGTTTTTCTGAAATTAGGGACGGTAGTCCACTTATATTCATATTGCATAGTGGTTCTGTTCATACTAAGATGCACGGAAACATTATAAATCTGATCCGCGAAGACATTGCGACCATTTCCTTTGAAACCTCTGTATCACAGGTTCTCAAATTTGATCACATGGATATTGAAGTAATCTATATCTCAGATGACGGTTATCCATTTGTATGGAAGAAGTGTAAGATTGTATATTTCAAAAACAATTATGTACTTCAGATTAAAGGAGATGGTGTTCAATACAATCGTAGAATTGCCTATCGTGTTAGCATTTCGCATGCTGCACAGTTACGTACTGCCGAAGATTTGATTTATAAAGTTGCAGTAAAAGACGTAAGTTTAAATGGTTTTTCTATTGCGGATAAAAGACATGAGCTGTCACTTTCAAAAGGTGATGGGGCTTCTATTTATTTTGAAGATTTAGATCATGTGATTGATTTATATGGAGTCGTGGCTCGTATTGAACAAAGAGAAGATTATAACATTTACGGATTTTTAATCCGACGCTCTTGTCGTGATTTACCTTCGTACATCACAACCAAACTCGGAGATAAAGGAAATAACTTACCACCATCGTATGTTATTTAATTTGGGAGGTTACCTTGAAACAGGAATTTAGTGAAATTGAAGTTGGCAGTCGCCTATTGCTAAATCTAAGCAGTGGAAATAAAAGCATGGAAATGGGTGCTACTATTGCACGTCATTTAAAAGATAATATCGCACTTATCACCTTAGATTCCAGTAGCGGACAAGTTTTAAAATTTGATAACGTAACTATCAACGTGATTTATACCAATGCCGAAGGCATCCCTTATATCTGGATGAACTCCACCATTGTTTATTACCAGGGGCAGTATCTTTTACAGGTAAAAGCGGATGGTGGTCGTCGTCACAATCGCCGTAATAGTTTCCGCGTAGGCGTGTCTCATTATGCGAAGCTTCGTGTTACCGGACATGGTGAACTCGAAGTAGTCGTTCGTGACGTAAGTCTTACAGGATTTTCTATTACTGATAGAAAGAAAGACTTAAATCTCGCTCAAGGAACACATGTCTTGCTTCGTTATGAAGATGCCGGACATGAATTGGAATTGGAAGGAAATGTTGTACGTATTGAAGAAACAGAAGATTTTGTCATCTATGGATTTGTTATTACCAAGTCCTGCCGTGATTTATCTTCTTACGTAAATATAAAGCAGAGACAAAAAAGAAGTTAATCTGCATAGAAAAACCTCGGATGTTTATCATCCGAGGTTTTATTTTACATCATTGGGAAGCGAAGAGTTACTTTAAACAAATCACCATCTATACTTAGTGACATTCTTCCTTTCATAAGTTCTGTAAGGCTTTGTGCAATCGACAAACCTAATCCACTTCCTTCTGTGTTACGAGAACTGTCACCTCTTACGAAGCGTTCTAACAATTCTTCACTTGGAATATTAAGTGCAGTCTTGGAAATATTTTTAAATATAATGACTGCTTCGTTGTTTTCCTGTATCAAAGATACATATACTCTGGTTCCAGGTAATGAATATTTGCAGGCATTATTTAAGAGATTGTCAAACACTCTCCACATGTGTCTGCCGTCTGCCATCATTTTTACAGGATGCTCTGGCTTATCCACTACTACTTCCAATTGACTCTTTTCTAGTTTTTCCTCAAACTCCCCTATCAACTGAGTTAAAAGAACTGCCGCATCACATTCTTCTAACGACACTGCAAGATTTCCTGTAGACGCTTTTGAAGCTTCCATTAAATCTTCAATCAGTTTCTTAAGTCTTGCAGACTGTCTATCTAAGACTTCTACATATTCCTGTACTTTTTCATCCTGAAGATCTTCTTTTTTAATCAAATCCACATAGTTGATGATAGAGGTTAAAGGAGTCTTGATATCATGTGATACGTTTGTAATAAGTTCTGTTTTAAAACGTTCACTCTTCATGCGATCTTCTACTGCAACTGCAATACCATCACTTACTTTATTTATGTTTTCGCCGTGCTCTCTGAATTTCCAAATCATCTTGCTTGTATCGATTGGGTTCGACATATCGCCAGAAGCAACTCGTTTACTGCCTTCGTGTAATAGTTGCACATAATATAGAACCAAAATCAATGCAGCCCCTTCAACCACTTTGAAAATTAAGTATAGCAACACATAGCCACCGCCATACCAACAATAGTTCATGAAAATGAAAAATTCTATAATTGATAGTACTCCAAATATTCCTAATCCTCCCCAGAATAACGGAACATTTTCACCCATCATATGTAGGAATTTTCCACACGCATCTCCCACTGCTCTAAATGGTGCTGTGATAACGGACCAGCTTTTTTTCAGAAACATATATGAATAATAGAATTCACTGGTTTTCCAGAAACTCTTACACTTGATACGTGTTACAATATTTTGGAACCAGTTCATGATAAGCCATGCAGCAAGTACACATGCTGGAATCGCAAAGACAAGCATATCTTTTGCACTTCCTATATCACTCATAATCATCCATTCGTTCAACGCTACCAGAATGGCAATTAGGCCGCAGCTTAGGAAAAACACTGCCATGCTATACATTATAACTGGTGTTTTTTCCATGAAATTCATTCGTTCTTTTTCATCTTTTGCAGAACAAACGATAAGTACCAACATTACAATAATCGCAACTACACTGGATACAATCATCCATATTGCGCTGTCTTCAAATGCAAATAGTACGTCGCACAACTCATCACACTGTACATATAAACTATTTCCTGTTGGATTTGTACAGCTAAGTTTTACCAGATAATAATCGGTATATTCTGGTGCTGGACAAGAGATGTTTTCACCCGATACATCATATGCCTCTGACCAGACTTCCTCTGGAGAAAGAGCTTCCTCTCGATAATAAACACTTCCCCATGGATCTAATTCGTCATGGATTGTTGGGGACAATGTTCTTCCCTCAATTGTTATTTCTTCCCACTCTTGATACTTGGAAGTATCCAGTCTTCTTTCATAATAGGTGTTGTAATAATAATCCTCACCATTTTTGTGAACTAATTTATAGTCATAAAGAAGATCCTCTTCACCTACATAGACATATTTTACTGGGAAATATCCTACAGAGGTTTTGTAATAGAACATTCCATTCGCGATACTGTATATATATCCTTCAATTGGATAGGAAATCCATTCATCCTTATCTGCATAATAAGAGTATCCCCACAATGCTCCAAGCAAAGAATTTACATGGTACTCGCTTTGCGCTCCTGGAACGAGTTCCAGTTCATAGATTTCTTCAGCCCCAAACTCTCCTTGCTTAAACTTCTCTTCCGTTGTACTAATCACCTCTCCATTTTCACCTGGATTGTTTGTCACTAACTGAATGGAACAGGCTATTCCAAGTTTCGAAAATTGCTTTTGAAGCTCCTCGACTCTGCCTTGCTCCATCATATCAACAGCATAAAGCATGTAATTTTGGGAAATGTCTTCATAACATTCTTTTTTAAAATACTCTGTTGTACGATATTCTGTCGTAAATGCATACCCTATAATTCCGACAAACAAATTTACAACAAACACGGCACACAAGCTTGTAGAAAGGATTCGCATCCATGTACTTTGTATATGTTTTTTCATAATCAGTCTCCTTCCATCTTATACCCACGTCCCCAGACAACTTTTAAGTAACGTGGTTCTTGTGGATTGTACTCGATTTTTTCTCGAAGGTGACGAATATGTACAGCTACTGTATTTTCTGTTCCATATGAATTATCCTTCCAAACCTTTTCATAGATTTCGTTTGGCGAGAATACTTCTCCCGGATGTTCCATAAGAAGTTTTAAGATATCGTATTCGGTTCTGGTAAGATTTACTTTTTCTCCATCCAAGGTTACTTCTTTTGCCTTGTCGTCCATCTCGATACCACCCATTCGCGCCTTGCCTGCAGACTGGTTTCCACTTCCAAGAAGCATGTAGCGGCGAAGCTGAGATTTAACTCTTGCCTGAAGTTCTACTGGATTAAATGGTTTGGTCACATAGTCATCCGCTCCGACAGTAAGCCCAAGGACTTTGTCTGTATCTTCTCCTTTTGCGGTAAGAAGAATCACAGGAACGTTTGATTTTTCTCTAATTTTTACCATTGCCTGAATACCATCCATGACCGGCATCATGATGTCCATGAGCACGAGATGAATTTCTTCTTTTTCTACCAGTTCCACTGCCTCTTTTCCATTGCTGGCTTCAAATACATTATAGCCTTCACTGGTTAAATAAATTCTAAGTGCTGACACGATATCTTTTTCGTCATCACATACTAATACGTTGTACATTTTTTCCTCCAATTAAAATCGCTACAATAAAATCATGATTTATCATGGTTCCATTGTAGCGAAATAAACATTAATATCCAAGGCTCTAACACATTAAGACTTCCTTAAGATTTCCAATACAAAAATGGTTTCTACTCTTTTGTTTCACGCGATAGAGCATATCATCAGCCGCATGAAGAAAATCCCACATACGACATCCTTTCTCTGGAACGTCCCAACAGATTCCCTGACTAATCGTCATTACATCGGAAACTTTTGAAGCACGATGTATAATTCCCAAATCGATAACTCGTTTACGAAGTTCCGCTGCATATTCTACGATTTCCTCTTGAGTGACATCTTCATAAATTAGCATGAACTCGTCGCCACCATAACGGAAGCAATGTGCACCGAATTCCTCCATGGATTTTATCGCAGAAGCCACTAACTGGATACATTCGTCACCTCTCTGGTGCCCATATAAATCGTTATATCCTTTAAAATTATCCATATCAAGAATTTCCACAGCAAGTGAAGTTTTATTTTCAAGCGCTCGCTGGAAGGCCTCCTCTGAATAATCATTCAGACGGAATCTATTAGAAAGACCTGTCAATGCATCGGTCTCCGATTTCTCCTGAAGGATTACATTCTTCTCTTCAATTTCTAATTTTTCAATATTTACTTCTTCTAAAGTTCTACGAAGATTTAATACATTATTCATCATCTTCGTATTTTCTACTGCAGCTCTTTCTGAATACTCAAAATACAGTGCAGATGCCTGTAAATACTCTGCATTCATTTGATGCTTGCGATAGAACTTAATTTTTAGGCTTAAAATTTTGAGAATCAAATTGGTGATATCCAAAGATTTCACCATTGGTTCCATAATATCAATCAACTTCCAAAATTCATTTTGACAATCTCTGTCTAAAAGAATTTTGCAATAATCATAAAAATCATCAAACATATCCATAATTGGCATGTTTGGCATAATTTCTTCATGAATACAATCAATTCTTGCCTGACACTCTTCTTTTTTCCCTGCTATGTGATAATATGTAGCTTCTGTGGCAAGTACCGTTAGCATGATTTCATCCTTCAAGTACTCTTCATGGCCGGCATAGATTTTTTCAAAGCAATGCTTTGCTTCTACTAAATCTCCTTTACACAGATAAGCCTTTGCCATATTCACATATACACCTATCATATAGTCATGGTAGCGTGGCATATCTGGGTGACCACTATAATATTCTAATGCCTCATGGAGCCATCCCAAGGCATCTTCAAAACGACCATATAAAATATTCAGTACTGCTCGGTTTATTTTTACGGATCCTGCAAAGGCTTCATTATTTGTTTTTTTACAACACTGTAACGCGTTGAGATAATAATCAAGTCCGATAGCTGCATTCCCATGATTTACCGAGAAAATTCCTAAGAAGTTATAGCAACGAGCCATAAGCTCCCATTCATCTACTTTACTTAAATAGGAAAGTGCATTGGTCACCGCCTCATAAAAACGCATACCGTCATTTAACACATAGTACACTACGCCTTCATGATAGTAACCTAATGCGACTAAACTATCATCGTTTACTTTCTTTCCATATTGAATGATATCCTGACAATATCTCAAGGTAAGCTCTGCATCTTTGTGGCAGTTTTGTTCTATGATTTCTATCCACTCTTGTACTATGTCATTATATTTTTTATAATCCATGAACTTACCTCCTTTTCTTTTCTATGGCAAAATTTCCTCTGGGTCGATTGGTACTCCGTCTTTTAAAACCTGAAAATATACATTACTTCCTTCTACGGAATAATATTTTGTAGGTTCGCCAACATAGCCAACTACCTGACCTGATTCTACCATATCCCCAACCTCAAAGTTGAGTTCTTTCAGCTGTCCATAAATAGCAGTGTATCCATCACCGATGTCCTGTGTTACAGTACAGCCTGTTTCTTCGTTTGTTTCAATATTTGTAATCTTTCCTTTAGCGACAAAATATACTTTGTCATTTACAGCTCCCGAAAATACCATTGCTGGGTTATACGCATACTGCTGCAATGTTGGGAAAAAGATGGTTGAATCCATACTATAGTCAAGAAGTACCGTGCCTTGGATTGGCCAAACTACTCCATTTTCTGGATTAAAATGCAAAGCTTCCTGTGTAATAGTTCCAACTGGCGCTTCCTCTTCTTCTGGTTGCACCACTTCACCTTCATAGCCTTCTAACTCCACATTCTCATCAATTTCAGCAATTTGATTTTCTTCTTCCGTTTCATCTACATCAGAAAGATCAGCGTCTAATATAATCTTTTCGCTTTCCTCAACAATCTGCTGATTTCTTGCTACATCATTTTTTTCTTCTGTCTGATTTGTTGCATATAGTCCCACGAACCCCATGGTTGCAACCAAAAGGCAAGTGACCGCCACAACATACTGGAATCTTTTCATCTGCACACCCTCCGTTATCAATTTATTTGATAACAGTATTTACGTCTGCAAATTTTTTATTCAAAAATTCTCGAATTACAAATGCTTTCCAATTATGTTGCTAAGTTCTGCAAACTGCTCTAATGATAAGGCTTCACCACGTACGGTAACTGGTACTCCCAGCTCTTCAATACACTGCTGAATCGCTTCTTTGCTCAAGTTTAAACCTGGGAAGTTATTGAGTCCGTTTGCAAGTGTTTTTCTTCTTTGATTAAATGAAGCTCGAATAATCTGGAACATGAGCTTTTCGTTTTCCACATTTACAGGTGGCTTTGCGTGTCTGGTAAGACGAATTACCGCACTACCTACTTTTGGCTGTGGCATAAAACAACTTGGTGGTACATTCACCACGATTTCTGGATGCGCATAATACTGAACGGCCAGAGACAAGGCGCCATATTCTTTACTGCCAGGTCCTTCCTGCATACGATCTGCCACTTCCTTTTGTACCATGATAGTAATACTATCGATTGGTACATGACTTTCGAACAAACCCATGATAATAGGCGTTGTAATATAATATGGCAAGTTCGCTACTACCTTAATTGGTTTTCCAGCATTACGTTCTTCTGCTAATGCCTTGATATCTACCTTTAAAATGTCTTCGTTTAAAACTTCAACATTATCATATGCACTTAAGGTATCCTTTAGAATTGGAATTAAGTTTTTATCGATTTCTACAGCGATAACTTCTCTTGCCGATTCACAAAGATACTGTGTCATGGTTCCAATACCTGGCCCAATTTCCAACACAAAATCATCTTTTGTGATTTCTGCTGCATCGATAATATCTTCCAAAATTCCAGTATTAATCAGGAAGTTCTGTCCGAATTTCTTCTGAAAATTAAAATTATATTTTTGTAATACTTCTATGGTGTTCTTTGGATTTCCAAGTGTTGCCATATCTTCCTCTTTTCTTTATATAAAAACCTAACGCACCTTTTTAAATAATTTTCGTGCGTTTTCTTCTGTTATCTTTTCTACTTCTTCTGGAGTTATCCCTTTAATTTCAGCAATCTTATCTCTTACATAAGTTAAATAAAGAGAACTGTTTCTTTTTCCTCGAAATGGCTCTGGTGCCATGTAAGGACAGTCAGTTTCCAAAAGGATGCATTCTAGCGGAATTGCTTCTACTGTCTCAACCAGTTTTTTTGCATTCTTAAAAGTTACGACTCCGCCAACTCCAATATAGTATCCCATTTTGATAAATTCTAATGCCATTTCTTTCGAATAAGAAAAACAATGAATTACTCCAGGAATTTCCTCTGCATGATGCTCCTTCATTACCTGCAAGGTATCTGCTGCTGCATCTCTGGAATGAACAATAATTGGAAGACCGGTTTCTCTCGCCAACTCGATTTGACGCCCAAACCAATATCTTTGCTTTTCCTGTACCTCTGGTTCTTTATCCCAGTAATAGTCAAGACCGATTTCGCCTATGGCTACTGTCTTTTCCCAAGATGCCTGCTCCTTCATCCAGTCCATAAAAGCCTCATCTAATTCTTCTATAAGACTTGGATGAATACCCACTGCCGCATATACATGGTCGTAGTCCCTAGCAAGACGAATGGTGTCTCTCGTAGATTCTACGGAGGCACCACTATTAATTACTACTCCGACACCTTCCTTAGGAAGGCATCGGAGTAATTCATCTCTATCCTCTTCGAAACGGTCATCATCATAATGTGCATGTGTTTCAAAAATCATTTTTTATTCCTTTCGCTTACGCGATCTCAGCGCCGGCTGGCATGTTCTTTTCTGGTGTCATAAGAGCGAGGTTTCCTTCTGCATCTTCTGCACAAAGGAGCATACCTTCTGATAATACACCTGCGAGTTTTGCTGGTTTAAGGTTTACTAAAACCATAACTTTTTTACCCACCATCTCTTCTGGTGAATAATTTGAACGGATACCAGATACAATCTGTTTTACCTGGCTTCCGATTTTAACCTGTGAACAAAGAAGTTTCTTTGATTTTGGAACTGCTTCACAAGCAATGATTTCGCCTACCTGGAACTGCAATTTCATAAAGTCATCAAATGTGATTTCTTCTTTTGCTTCGATATCGATAACTGCTTCTTCTGCTTTTTCTTCCACAGGAGCTCCTCCGTTAAGGCGAGCCATTTCAGCTTCGTATTCTGCCTTCTGAGCAGCCTGGATAGCTTCTACTTTTGGAAGTACCTCTTTTGCATCTAAACGAGCAAAAAGAATTTCAGGTTTGTCAGTTACTTTCTTTCCACTTTCGTATAAACCGAATTTATCTAAGTCTTCTAAACCACGAAGTTCTGTGTTAAGCTGAGCAGCGATTTTTTCTGCTGTAGCTGGTAAGAAGCTGTGTAGTAAGCTTGCTCCAATTGTGATAGCTTCTGTTAAATTATAAAGAACTTCTGCAAGTCTTTCCTGCTGTGCTTCATCTTTTGCAAGTGCCCATGGCATTGTTTCATCGATGTACTTGTTGCATCGACGGAATACTGTGAATACTTCTGAGATAGCATCTGCTACACGAAGTTTGTCCATCTTATCCTGAACTTTTGCTGCTGCACCAGTAACTACTGCCTTAAGGTCAGCATCTACTTCATCTGTTACACCAGTCGAACGAACTACGCCATCAAAATATTTATTTGTCATGGAAACTGTTCTGTTTACTAAGTTTCCAAGAATGTTTGCAAGGTCAGAATTGAATCTTTCGATTACTAAATCCCAAGTGATGATACCATCGTTTTCAAATGGCATTTCGTGAAGTACAAAGTAACGTGTTGCATCTACACCGAATAAATCTACCATATCATCTGCATAGATAACGTTTCCTTTTGACTTACTCATCTTGTCTCCACCCTGAAGTAACCATGGATGTCCAAATACCTGTTTTGGAAGTGGTAAATCGAGTGCCATTAAGAAGATTGGCCAGTAAATAGTATGGAAACGAACGATATCTTTTCCGATTAAGTGAAGATCAGCTGGCCAGTTCTTTGCGAACATTTCGTTAGAACCGTCTGGATCATAACCAATCTTAGTAATATAGTTTGTAAGTGCATCGAGCCATACATATACTACGTGTTTTGGATCGAAGTCTACTGGTACACCCCATGTAAATGATGTACGTGATACACATAAATCCTGTAAGCCTGGGAGTAAGAAGTTGTTCATCATTTCGTTCTTACGGCTTACTGGCTGAATAAATTCTGGATGTGTATTGATATGCTCGATTAACTGATCTGCATATTTGCTCATCTTGAAGAAGTAAGCTTCTTCTTTTGCTGGCTTAACATCACGACCACAGTCAGGACATTTTCCATCCACGAGCTGTGATTCTGTCCAGAATGATTCACAAGGTGTACAATACATTCCTTCGTATGCACCTTTGTAAATATCACCTTTATCATATAATTTTTTGAAGATTTTCTTTACACATGCTTCATGATCATCATCAGTAGTACGAACGAAGCTGTCATAAGAAGAATCTACTAAATCCCAGATATTCTTTACAACACCTGCGATTTCATC
>JAZKYR010000100.1:0-2731 GCA_045612245.1 Agathobacter sp. | reverse complement strand
AAAGTTCGCTTCACGTTTTTCAATCGCTTCGAGTTTCTTGTCTAAGTTTTCTTCTTTCTGAAGAATACGACTTTCGTTGCGCTGAATCTCTTTTCTACGCTCTTTGATTTCTTTATCAAGTTCATTCTTAGTACGAATAGACTCTTCTTTAATCTCAAGCATAGATTCACGCTTCTTATTCTCTGCGGTCTTTACTGCATCATCAATAATTTCTCTAGCACGTTCTTCTGCGTTACCGATTTTAGATTTTGCTGAATTCTTATGGAAAATACCAGCACCTATCCAAACTACGATACCTGTAACACCTGAAGCTACTAAAGCAATCACTGCAACAAGAATTGGATTCATACAGGAGCACCTCCTTTATTTAATTTTCATTGTACATATAACAAAAACACTTACAGTGTTCATAGTTTACAACATGTAAATTCTATACTTTTTCACAAGATATGTCAAGACATATAACTCCATTATATCGAATTGTTAGAAATTTCTGACACAATATATAGTAAATTATAAAAAGCGGACTGGTATTTACCAATCCGCCTCTCTATGTTTCATTTCTTTTAAAATATCACTGCTACGAAAGCCTCTGCGCAAAAGGTAATTATATACTCTTCGAAATTCACCTTCATCGACAGTTTCACCCGAAAAATGCTTCTTCTCTAAAAGGTTACGAATCTGAATAGTTTCATCTGCATCATACTCTTCTTCCAAAGCATCAGATATCAGTTCTCTTGATAGCCCTTTTGACATCAGTTTTTGCTTCAACTGCTGACGACTCATCTTATCTTTTTTATATCTGATATATGTTTCTGCATATCTCTCATCATCCAAATAATGAAAACTTTTGACATATGCAATTGCATCATCTACACATCGGAAAGGATACTCAGATGCAAGAAGTTTTTCACGAAGTTGTTGTTCTGTTCGATCCATCTTCTCGAGTAAATATAAAGCACGTTTCTTTACTCTTTTTCCTACTATCTCTGTAATGATTTTTTCATAAATCTCTACAGGGATATATTCGCCCTCTTCCAGATGCAATCCTTTAATTTCAGAATAATATACGATACAATTCTCACCGTTCTCAAAACGGAGTCTTCGTTTTCCTTTTTCTAATTTTTCAAAGGCTGTTATTTGTATTTGTTTCGCATTCATTATTCGTCATCTTCTACTGTAGAAGGATCAACTTCTGCAACATCTTCCGGATGAGCAAAATAATGTTCACGAACCAAACCTTCAATCATATCACGGAATGCTGGATTCTCTTTTAAATAAGTCTTCGCATTTTCACGACCCTGTCCAATCTTATCTCCTTCGTATGCATACCATGCACCAGACTTATTGATGATGCCAACATTTGCCGCTAAATCGAGAATATCACCTTCTTTAGAAATTCCCTGTCCGAACATGATATCAAATTCTGCTTCTTTGAATGGAGGTGCTACCTTATTCTTCACTACTTTTACTCTGGTATGGTTACCAATAACCTCGCCAGCCTGTTTCAAAGCTTCTACTCTACGCACATCTAAACGAACAGATGAATAGAATTTAAGTGCACGTCCACCTGTAGTAGTTTCTGGATTACCAAACATTACGCCCACTTTTTCACGAAGCTGGTTAATAAAGATAACGATACAGTTAGACTTGCTGATAACACCCGTAAGCTTACGAAGTGCCTGGCTCATAAGTCTAGCCTGTAAACCTACATGAGAATCTCCCATATCGCCATCAATTTCAGCCTTAGGAACTAATGCTGCTACAGAGTCAACGATAACGATATCCACTGCACCAGAACGTACCATAGTTTCTGTAATTTCTAATGCCTGCTCTCCACAGTCTGGCTGTGAAATATAAAGATTGTCAATGTCTACACCTATATTCTTCGCATATACTGGATCTAATGCATGTTCTGCATCGATGAAGCCTGCGATACCACCAGCTTTCTGTACTTCTGCTACACAATGAAGAGCAACTGTAGTCTTACCTGAAGATTCTGGTCCATAAATTTCAATAATACGTCCCTTTGGAAGTCCACCTAAGCCTAATGCAATATCAAGACTTAAGGATCCTGTTGGAACTGCTTCTACATTCATATTCGCAGCATTCTCGCCTAATTTCATAACAGATCCTTTTCCATACTGTTTTTCAATCTGAGCAATCGCTGCATCTAATGCTTTTAATTTATCTTCTCTTGCCATAATAGTATATTCTCCTTTTTACACACATTCTCGTTACTACTTTGTCGCAATCAAAACATTTGTTCGCGAACACTTGTTTGTTTTCTTGTTTTAATAATAGTATAATTGTTCCTCCTTGTCAACAACTAAATTAAAACATTTTAACTGGGTAATAATTCGGACACCGAATGATTATTTTACAATAAAAAGAAAAAAGACAGTCACCTTAGTGACTGTCCTTATTATACTAATTTCTACCAAATTCTGTCAACACAAGACCTTTGTTTCTGTCTAATGTCATACCAACACTCCATGCATTGATAAAGAGAAGTAATGGGTTTCCCTTCATATCGATAACTTTCTTCATATCTGAAGTTCCACTTAAGCTATCAACATCCACTTCATCTTTGTTTTCAATCCAACGAATATGTTCGTATGGAAGATTTTCAAGACGAATTTCTACGTTATATTCGCTTTCCAAACGGAATTTTAATACGTCAAACTGAAGTACACCTACTACACCTACGATGATTTCTTCCATGCCTCCC
>JAZKYR010000099.1:0-5755 GCA_045612245.1 Agathobacter sp. | reverse complement strand
CGATTTCCTAAGCACTCTGCCAGCGCACAAACGGAATATCTTCGTCTGTCGCTACTGGTATACAGACAGCATTTCCGACATTGCTGCTCGATATAACATGACATATGCTGCGGTATCTATGGAGCTGAACCGACTTAGAACAAAATTACACAACTATCTTATTGAACGGGGGTACGAACTATGAAGAAAGAAAAATTGTTTGATGTGATTGGTAACATCAATGACAACTACATCAATGAAGGACACGCTGCTGCCAAGAAGTCCCGTCCCGTCTGGGTTAAATGGGCTGCGATGGCTGCTTGCCTTGCTTTGGTTGTAGCACTTGGGATTGGCATCATGCCAAATCAATTTGGGAACCAATCTTACGTTGTAAGTTTGAACAATGGAAAAGAAATGACATTTACTAAAAATTCAGAAAACGGCATTTCCAGCCTTGATATTGCCGTTGTTGGCATGAGGGCATTGACCGAAGCAGAAGCAAGTGCGTTGTTTGGAGATTGTGATGTAGATGCAAGTGTTGGATTTGAAGAGAATACCAACGAATTCATTTATCTTGAAGGAACACTCGACGAGTATAAGATTGTAGTTACAAGGTCTGATGTTTCTCCAGATACCATCGTTAATGGCGAAGAAACTGCATCTGACATTGACGGTATTAAAGTGTCGGCTGGTTATTTTATAACAAATACTAATAGCCAAGGAAACAAAAAAGCTATTGTGTATGCTTCCTTTAATACCAATAACTATACTGTTTACCTTGAAACTTCTGGAACAGAGAGCGATAAGGAAACACTTTGCAATGCACTGGCAGAAGAAATTTTGAAATTGATTAAAACATCCAATTTTGACTTCGCACAAATCAAATAAGATTTTGGCAAGAAATCTAATTTGGAAAAGGGGTGTAATTGTATGAGAAAAGCAATTATTTATAAAACTTTATTTATAGTATCTGCTCTTTTAATTTTAGGATTTGCAATTAGTTTCGGGGTGGATGCCTATAACTACAATATTTTTATGGGTTCTGCACCACTATATGCATATGCGATAGTTAGAGCAGTTGAGTTTATTATCCCAAGTTTTGTTGCTTTTGTTATCGCACTAATCATCAAAAAGAACAAGTAAGACAAATTCCAATTTGTCGAACTGTATGATTTCGGTTACACTTTTGTTACACCGTAAAATAGTGAGGTACGCCAAGTCCCTTTCTATCAGTATTTCTAGGGTTTTAGTGAGAGTGAGAATTAGTTCGAATCCCCCTCTCGCTACTAAAAAAAGAAGTTCCCAATTAGGAGCTTCTTTTTTTCTAGTATCCTATATTCTGTTCTATAATCTCATTCAACTCTGATTTCTCTACCCCTAGAGCAAATGCCAATTCACTGTACAGCTGGTTTTCAGCTAATTTAAAATAACGTTCATCCACAGCTGTAGTTTTCTTTCCCTCTTCCAATCTCTTTTGTCTACGTATATACAATGTTTTCATAATGCTTATCAATCGTTTTGGATCACGACTATGAATGGCTTCTTTATAGAGTTTTTCACGTTCTTTCTCATTTTCCACCAAAGCTTCATCTACAGCACCGATTTCTTTAATAAGTCTCCACGCTTCCTACGAATTCATAGCAGGACGTATTCTTTTTTCTGCAATATCTACTGGCAAAAACACCTTTGCTGTACTTTCTTCAACTGGAATAAGAACATAATATTCTTTATCACCACTGCCCATATTCATTGTTATTATATCATTAATTTCACATATCCCATTGTTGGTATTTACAACATAACTGCCTTTTTCGAACATAATTTCACCTCAAAAAATTCTAATTAAATTAAAATCATTAATATAATTTTAGCATTCAAAAATTTTTTTCGTAAGCAAAATTTTCAAGTGATTATATGGAAAGCCTATAATATCTATGCTATAATAAAAAAGATATAGACAATAATTTAAAAAGGAGTTTTTTACTATGGATGAACAAAAGAGATTAAAAAGAAATCTATGGTTTTTCCCACTGGGAACTGTAGGTCGAGACATGATGTACAACTTGGTTACCAATTTCTTGTTAACCTATATTTTGTTTACAAAAGGACTGGATGCAGCACAGCTTGCAGCAATTACAGCTATCATGGTAGCTGCGCGTGTGTTTGATGCTTTAAACGACCCTATCATGGGTAATATCATCGAAAACACACATACAAAATGGGGAAAATTCAAACCTTGGATGGTTATCGGTACAATTCTTTCTTGTATCGTAGTATTTATGGTATTCTCTACTAATTTAAAAGGATGGGAATTCGTAATTTTATTTGGTGTATTCTATTTCTGTTATAGTATCGCATACACTATGCATGATATTTCTTACTGGGGTTTCGTGCCAGCGCTTAGTTCAGACGCAGGCGCTAGAGATGCGCTTACTTCACGTGCAACACTTTTTGCTGGTGTAGGTGGAACTTTAGCATCTATTGTTATTCCTATGTTTACAACTGGTGCAACAGCGATTGGTGGTAATGCAAGCACTGCTTATACAGTAGTTTCTCTTGGAATTTGTATCTTAATGCCAGCGTTCTTCCTTTTCACTATTTTGGGTGTAAGAGAACATAGAGAAACAGAAAAACCACAGCAGAAGGAAAAAGGCGTATTCAAGAAGATGATTAATGCAGTTAAGCATAATGACCAGCTTCGTTGGATTGCAGTTATTTTCTTAATTCAGCAGATTGGTAATGGTTTCGTATTAGGCGGAATTGGTTCTACATACATTTACTTACAGTTTGGTTACGAAGGTGGTTTATATTCACTCTTCTCGACTGTAGGTGTAGCTGCGACAGCATTCCTTATGATTTTCTATCCAGCAATTTCTAAGAGAATCAACCGTAAACCACTTATGAATATCATGGTTGTGATTTCAACAGTTGGTTATGTACTTATGATTTTATCAAGAATCATCACAGGTATTGACTTCTTATTACTTACAGTAGGTTATATGATTTCTAACTTCGGTTTGTATTCTTACTACCTTATTATGATGATTTCTATCATCAACACTGTAGAATACAATGAATATAAGACTGGCGAACGTAACGAAGCGATTATTGCATCGGCTCGTCCTCTTATTACAAAGATGAGTTCAGCACTTATCGTTGTTATGACAACAGCTACATATATGATGTTTGGTGTAACAAACTATACAAACCAGATTTCAGATTTAGAGAGTGCTTCTGCAGCAGGTCTTATTACAGATGCAGAGAAGTTAGAAGCAATCAGTGGTGTTATCCAGGGCGTTGATCCTGCTCAGACTTGGGGACTTCTTATCCTCATGGTTGTAGTTCCTTATGCAATGATGCTTCTTTCAAACGGTTTATACCAGAAACATTACAAACTTGATGAAGCAGAATACGAACGTATTTGTAAAGAATTAGAAGCAAGAAAATAATTTCTTGGGGAGGCAAATATGGCAAATTTAACCAAACAGAGTAAAATCGGAGAGTTATATAATACTCCTGTTGGTCGCGATGCATTAGACAAAGTGCTTTTACAGATTGGAGTACCAGCAGCAGCGATTACAAATCCTATCGTTTCTAATATCAAGTTAGAAGGTTTGGAAAAAGTAATCGGCAGCAAATTGGGAGATGGCTTCTTTGATGCGATTTTACAGTTAGTAAATACAGAAAAAGATGTACCTTTCGTAAGTAAAGAACCTGTTAGCGAACAGTGGTGGAAAGAAGCGGTATTCTATCAGATTTATCCTAGAAGTTTCTATGATACGAATGGAGATGGAATCGGTGATCTTCGTGGTATTATCGAAAAATTAGATTATTTAAAAGATTTAGGTGTTGACGCGATTTGGATGTCTCCAATCTATGATTCACCAAATGATGATAATGGATACGACATTCGTGATTATCGCAAGATTATGACCGAATTCGGAACAATGGAAGATTTTGATGAACTTTTAGAAAAGACGCATCAAAAGGGAATGAAGGTTATCATGGACTTGGTAATCAACCACACTTCTGATGAACATGAATGGTTCCAGAAAGCATTAGCAGATCCAGACGGAGAGTATGGCGATTATTATTTCTTCCGTGACGGAAATGGTGGAAAGAAATATCCAAACAACTGGATTAGTTTCTTCTCAGGTCCAGCTTGGAATTATTATGAAGAAATCGACAAATATGCACTTCATTTGTTCTCAAAGAAACAGATGGATTTGAACTGGGATAATCCAAAGGTTCGCGAAAATTTAATCGATATGATTAACTGGTGGTTGGAAAAGGGCGTAGACGGCTTCCGTATGGACGTTATCAACTACATTTCGAAAGAACCTGGACTTCCACAAGGGGATGAAACCGTTGGTGCTCTTATGGGTTACCCAGGTATTGAGAAATTCTACTATGGTCCAAATCTTCATAAATATTTGCATGAAGTACGTACAAAAGCATTTGATTTACACGGTGCATTCTCCGTTGGGGAAACACCAGGTGTTGGTATGAAGATGGCACAGCTCCTTACTGGCGAAGAACGTAAAGAGTTAGATATGATTTTCTCTTTTGACAACTTAGAGACACCAGGACATGTTCGTTGGGATGATTATGAATATGATTTGAACTACTACAAGAAATACATTACAGACTGGATGTTAAACTACGGCAACAACTGCTGGATGTCATTGTTCTACAACAACCATGACAATCCACGTATGGTTAGCAAGGTTAGCACAGATCCGAAATATACAGAAGCAATCGAAAAATTGCTTGCAGTAATGCAGATGACCTTAAAGGGTACACCATTTGTATATCAGGGCGATGAAATGGGTCTTGTAAACTACGTGTTTGAAAGTCCAGATGAACCTACAGACGTAGAAGCAAAAGGCCTTGTTGCTGAGCTTCGTGAAAAAGGACAGTCTGAAGAAGAAATTTTAAAGACGATTAATGCTGGTACAAGAGAGCATACACGTATCCTTCTTCCATGGAATGAATATCCTGAAAGTTTACGTGATGGCTTACGTCAATCTATCAACGAAGAAATTACAAAGACTTATAAAGAGTTAATCGCGCTTCGTAAGAGCGACAAAGCCCTTATCTACGGTGATTTTGAAGTAATTAATGATAAAAAAGACAGATTTGTTTATAGCCGTACCTTAAATGGGACAACATATGTGGTAGACTGCAACTTAGGAAAGAAACAGCAGAAAGCTTATATTCCAGAAGGATTTAAGCCTGTATATCTTTCTAAGAACAGCATCTGTCATGAGTTGTCACCATATGAAGTACGAATTTGGAAGAAATAAGTATGAAACTAAGAATTTATGCTATGACGCATAAAAAATTTGATGTTCCAAAGGATTCTATGTATCAGCCACTGCATGTCGGACGTGCGGTGGCTGATGATTTAGGGTATCCTGGCGATGATGTGGGAGAAAATATTTCCCATTTGAATTGTTATTACAGTGAATTGACGGGCCATTACTGGCTTTGGAAGAACTGTAAAGATGTAGATTATATTGGAACCTGCCATTATCGCAGATATTTGATTAATGAGCAGGAGAAAGTATTAACCAAACAGGAATATGAGCATTTGCTAAAAACCTATGATTTGGTGACAACGAAAAGAGTGATTTTAAACAACTCTTATCACTATGGTTTTTCTGCAAATCATAATATAAAAGCCTTGGATTGTACAGGCGAGGTTATCCGAGACTTGTATCCAGAGTATCATAATGCATTTATTACGCTCGTGCACCAGAACGAAACCTATTTC
>JAZKYR010000098.1:0-25123 GCA_045612245.1 Agathobacter sp. | reverse complement strand
CTGCCCACAGATTTCTATCTGCAGACAGCTTACATTTATATGTTTCTCGATATCTCACAATCGTATTCCACAAGCGAAATCAAAAATTCTTCTTCAATATCAGCTGGAACATCAATGATAAAAGAATAGGTTTTTCCTTTTTCCATATCACGATGAATCTTAGTTTCATGAATGTGAATGTTATACTTAGCAAGTATTTCTTTCATCTTAGCTTGATAGTTTTCTTCTGCTACTCCATAAACCTTAAATTTCATAGTGCGATCAATCTGTAAGAACTTAAAATCCATATGTAAGAAAACCTGTGTAAATACGATGATGATGGTAGCCGCGATTCCAACCACGTACATGCCTGCGCCAATCGCCATTCCAACACCGGAAGTAGCCCAGATACCAGCAGCAGTGGTAAGACCGGATATTTTGTTTTTGTTTACAAAAATCGTACCAGCACCAAGGAAACCAACACCACTTACGATGGTAGATGCTACACGGGAAGGATCAAGTCGTACATCTGCCCCCAGCATCATGCCTTCCATTGCTACGTCATAGAAGGCATATTTGGATATGATAATCATAAGTGCAGCGGCACATGCAACCACACAGTGTGTTCGAATCCCCGCTCCTTTTGCACGAACCTTTCTTTCATAGCCGATGAGCCCTCCACACAAACCGGCTACGATAATTCGGACAATATAATACAAATATTGAACCTCGAATAACTCCATAATAATTCCCCCTCATTTGTCATTTTTAGTATTATAACACATTTTAGTAGTCGGAATATAGTATAAAATGATGGAAATTGTGTGGAAATTGTGCTAAAATAAACTGCAATAGTGCGAAAATGCATACTTGGGGGATTATATGTCAGTATTTAAGCGCAAGAAAGCAACAGAAAATACCGAATTAATAGAACATGGCATGCTTCAATTGAACCTTATGAAGGCAATGGCAGAAGAAGGTCGTGAGAAGTTTTTAGAATATAATCGAGAAAATGATACCGTCATTCTGAGTGAAATTAAAGACGGAAAATTTCAGGTGATGGAAAAGGTCGAAGGCTTTGTTTCGCGTGAGAATATGGTGTTGAATCGTATTTTCGAGAAAGATCAGAGTGCATATCGTCAGGAGATTCAAAGATGCCTGGCGAAGCCAAGAATGGGGACTTTGGATCTGCGTTATATGGTTCCAGAAATTGGACCAAGATGGTATCGTATGTTTATATTGAGTGAAGCAGATGAAAGTGGCTATGTTACCAAATTTGCTGCACGTATGGTGAATATACAAGAAAAGAAAATTGCGCAGGAAAGTATGAAAAGGCAAGCTGAACGCGATTCATTATCCGGAGTTTACAATCATGCAACCTATGAAAAGCTGTGTACAGAGCTCGCAGATAGAGTGGATAACGGTCTCTTGTTTTTGATGGTAGATATTGATAACTTTAAACAGATTAATGATATCAACGGACATCATGCGGGCGATATGGTTATTGAGCAGGTTGGTTTGGTGCTTGAAAACTTTGTAAAAGGCAGGGGATATGTAGGTCGAATTGGCGGCGATGAGTTTTCGATGTGTTTTTATGACATACATTCACAAGAAGATGCTGTATCGTTATGCGTAAATATAAAAAATGCTTTTTGTCAGAATATGACCACGGTTCCATTTACAGTTTCGATTGGCGCCACTATGAGTGATGGACGCAGAATGAATTTCAAAGAATTGTATTTTGAGGCAGATGAAGCTGTTTATTATGCAAAAGAAAACGGAAAAAATCAGATCGTTTTCAAAAATGAAATTCAGAAGATGAAGCAGGAGCGCTTCCGTGAAATGAAGAGGGAGTATGCTTTAACCGAAGAAGAAATCGCATTAGATCAGAAACTACAATATATCACGATTGTAGAACCCGTGAAGAAACAGATTTTATATATGAACGAGCCGGCCAGAAAAGCGCTTGGAATTACGCTGGATGAAGTGCAGAATATGCATTGCTATCAGTTGTTCAAAGGTTGTGACAAAGAGTGCGAGGTTTGTTCTTTGCATGCAAATCATGTACAGGTGTTAAATAATCATGAATCCGAAGGATTAAAGAAATACATTCCGGATGGAAAGTTTATTTTGCAGAGCAGATATGCGATGTGGAAAGGAATTTCAGCTAGAAGGATTTCCTTTTTAGATGTAAATGATGCAAAGCATGTAGAGCTTTGTATGGAAGCAGAAATGCAAAGTCAGGAGACTTTTGCAAAATGCTGGGCTCTTATTATGGAGTCTAATTCGGGAGATACCGAGTACGAGAAAATTCTGCGTGTTTTGACGGATTATTATAATGCAGACTGTTCTGCCATTGTTACCAAAAATGGTGGAAAATATTCTGAGATTTTTGAATATCACAAAAACTCTGGACAAGGTGTAGCAGAGGGATTAAGAGCATCCTTAGAGCAGGATTTGTTTGACAAATGTGAGGTGCTTCTGGATGCAGAAGATTTTATGCGCCCAAGACATATTCAGGAAAAATTACTTGAACATCCAGATTTGGCAGAGGCATTGGAAAAGAAATTTGTACATAGTACGATAGGTATCGCTCTTAGAAAGTTTGGAGAATTAATTGGTATTTTGATGATTATCAATCCAAGAAATAATACAAATGATCTAGGTATGCTGAGTCAGTTAGGAGTTTTCTTCGGTACAGATTTGATACGAAAACTGCTTACAGATAACAAAACCTACGAAGCAGATCATGATGTTTTGACTCGTCTTTGGAGCAGAGAGTTTTTCAATAATGACTGGATGATTGACTATTATCCAATTTTTAAGAATGGAATGGGTGTATTTACGGCTGATATTTTCCGTTTAAAGGATGTCAATAAACAGTTAGGATATCAAACAGGAAACAAACGAATTGTAGCATTGGCAGATATGCTTCGTCAGGTGTTTACGGGATATAGTATGTTCCGTTATGATGATGACCAGGTGATTGCGATTTGTCACAATGTTGATCAATTGCAGTTCCAGAAGATGGTAGATTATGCAAAAGAACTCGTGCAGGAACTGGATTTTGAAGTAAGCTATGGCTATTCATGGAAGGCAGAGCCAACCATTCCAGAAGCGATAAATGAAGCAGAATCGTATTTGGCAATTCACAGAGCGTATTTGGAAAAAGAGAATACTGCTGCGCAGAAGTTAGCCATGAAAATTGAGAAAGACGTACTAGAAGAAATTCGTGAAGGTAACTTCCGAATGTTTTTACAGCCAAAGGTAAGTATTTCGACGGGAAAGACAGTAGGAGCAGAAGGCTTGATTCGTCTATATCACCCTGAAAAAGGTTTTATTTCGCCAGCAATGTTTATTCCAGTATTGGAACAGCAAAATGAAGTACATCTCATAGACTTATTTATGCTGAATCGTGCGTTACTCTTCCAAAAAGCAGCTCGTGATGCGGGGAAAGAGATTGTGCCAATTTCTATTAACTTTTCAAAAAATACTTTGATGTATCCAAAGCTTATGGAATATATTACAGAGCAATGTGATTTGTATGGAATGCCAGAGGGAATGATTCGAATAGAAATCACAGAGACGATTAGTAATATGGACCATATGGAGGTAAATCATATTGCTAAGAAACTGCATGCTATGGGATTCTCTATTTCTATGGATGACTTTGGAACACAATATTCCAATATGGCCGTATTGACACAATTTGACTTTGATACTGTAAAAATAGACCGTTCTATGATTTTGAATATTGTCGAGAATGAAAAGAATAGGATGATCTTAAAACACACAGTAGCAATGTTAAAAGAACTAGGAATGGAAATTGTGATTGAAGGTGTAGAAACAGCAGAACAGGTAGAAGTGCTGTCTAAGCTGGGCTGTGACATCGTTCAGGGCTTCTATTTCGGAAGACCGGAACCAGAAGAACGATTCTATGAGTTATTTATGAAATAAACAAAAGAAGACATCTTACGATGTCTTCTTTTTATTTTCCTATCGACCATAGGGCCTTAATATCATATTTTATTTGTTCGTATGTCCAAGATAATTTGCTACGATATACGGATTTTGGATCATTGATTTTGAACCCTTTTTCATCGTAGCCATAAATTACGATAAAGTGTCCAGTAGAGGTAAAGTTCCCAGGGCGGACAGAAGCAATAAGGCAACGTCCTTTATCGAGTTCCGATTTCATACGTTCTTCGTTGATATTTATATAACGTGAAGTTAAGCCTTTTTGTCTTGGATAATCAGACAACAATTTCCAGGCAGTGCCGGCGCCTTTTACATAATAACGATGTTCAAGACTATAGGTAGCAACAACGTCTGGCGTGCAACTACGGTCACCCGTTAAATAAAAAATGACCATAGATAAACTTGTAGGGCCGCATCCGGTACTTCCCATTGTTCCTTCTGGACCATAGGGTAAATAGCCCCATCGAGGATCGTATTGTAGGAAAAGAGGATAGTCTTCCGGTTGCTCTTCTTCGGTAAATCCTCCGGAGACACTTCCGTTTGAGGTTAAATAACCATAAAGGAAATCGGCCATTTCAGGGTTGTTAGCACCCGATAACAACATTTCGGTTGGGTAGAGAGCTTCATTTTCAGCTACGATATGGTAGGCTGGATACCAACGTGCTAGCTCTTTAATTTTTGCAATGGCCTCTTCTCGAGAATATCTTACCGGTTGTGGGACGAAGTCCAATTCGATTTCATCTACATAACTTGTAGGTGTATCTAAAGTAATCTCGGTTTCTATAATTGTCTCAGTTTCTATAGTTGTCTCGAATTCCTCGGTTTCAGAAGCATCTGGTGTCTGTGGTGTTTGTTTAGATAAAAAAATTATTGCCAGAAAAAATGAAATAGGAATAACGAGACTGCAAAGAAATATAATTTTTAGTTTTTTTCTAAGTGTATTCATGGGGATATTCTATCACGTTTTGTCGAAAATTTCATCTGGAAAATAAAGAATTAAAGGCACATAGTGCGCCCCAACCGGTTTGAGGGTTTGGATAGCTGTCAAATCCAGGAAGGGGTTTTACTCCATCGATAAGATATGCACGCATTTTTTCTCCATATAAAAACAAATCGTTTCCTTCTAGGATTCCCCACTGCATAAGCAAACTGGCGGTGCCGGTTACAAATGGTGTTGCCATGGAGGTGCCAGTACGTGTTTCATAGCCTCCTCCAGGGGAGCAAGAGATAATATCTACGCCTGGAGCGACCAAATCAGGTTTTACAATCTGATTACTCCAGGTATATCCTCTTCCGGAAAAAGCGCCCATTGTATTTTGGCGGGAATCATAAGCTCCGACGGTAATAGCACGCGCGGAGGTAGAAGGGATGGTTAAAGTAGTATAAGGATTTGGTAGTAGAAAAGCAGTGGCTTCATTTCGGATAGAGGAAGAAGGAAGCCACATATCCCATAGGCCATTCCGTATCCTTTGAGGAATCAGTTGGATAGTCCAAACGCCAGCGCTTAGGTAGGTGTCTGCAGGAATGAAGTCCAGATAGATTTCCTGAAAAGGCGTGTAGGGAGTGGGTTCTCCATTAAATGAATAGAGTTCAGTTTCGTTAAACGAATAGCGCCAGCTTCCAAGAGTGGAAGGTAGTGTTACGGAGCTACCAGTAGGTGGTGTTATGGTGATGACAAATTCGTCCCAGTAATATTTCCAGAGTTGAAGGTTAAGGTTGGTACTAAAGTCGCTAATACTAAATTGTATGGTTTCCGTCTGATTAGGAGAAAGATAGCCTCCAATGTGCCCTGCGGAGGCACCTTCATTGCCACTTCCGATGATAATCGAAGTGCGTCCAAGCTCGCTAACTGCATCAATGTAGGTTTCCAGAAGAGAGCTACCACTATGTGAACCATAGGTGTTGCCAAAACTTAGATTAAGTGCAAGCGGTTGATTTCTACGCAAAGCCTCTCGGATACAAAAATCAATGCCCATCATAAGCAGGGAAGTGCTCGGAAAGCTATTGGTTCCGGGAATTCCAAGCTTTACAATAAGTAAATCTGCTTCATATGCAACGCCTCGGTAGACACCATTGGAGGCGCGTCCATTTCCGGCAGCAATGCCTGTCACATGTGTGCCATGACCGGAAATGTCCTGACTTGGACAGAGGGCAAGGCGTTCTTCTGGAGCGCTGGTGGATAAAGCGGAATTGATGATATCAGAAGTATAGAGGCTGCCCATGGAGTAGCCACTAGGAGCACTTCCAGGAATCGTTTGGTCCCATAAAGCAACGATTCGTGTATTTCCATTAGGGAGTCGAAAATCAGGATGTGTATAGTCGATGCCCGAGTCGATAACTCCAATTAGAGTGCCACGACCGGTTAAAGATGGTTCGCGAGATTGTAAGGTGGTAATACAGGAGGCTCTTTTGCCCTCAGTTACTTCATAGAAAAGTTGTTTGGGCTTTTCCATATAGGTGATGATATCTTCAGAAACGATGGTGTCTATGAGATTTTCGGGAAGGTTTAAGATTCCGTAGTTATTTAGAAGTTCTGTGATTATGATATTAGGATATTTTTCTCTTAAGGTATTCAGGTTTCCGGTGTGCTTTACGATGACTTCCCAGGTTTCTTCGGTGCTATTAAATCCGATGGATAAGTCGCTGGATTTTGCACGTTCGAGAGGTGTAGCATCCAGCGCGGCTCGGAAAAGAGTTTCTATTTTCTGATTGGTTTCCATGAAAATATCCATTAGAGTTTTAGAAAAGTTTATGTGCTTAGATTTCTTCAAATGCTATTTCATTTTGTTTTAAAAATTTTATTACCATTTTATCCCATTCGTTTTCCAAGGTTTTATCTGTAGAAAAGATATTATAGGCAATACCTGTGGTAAGTGATAGGAGCTGGTTTTGATATTTTAAATTAATATACATACCAGTTACATCAGAGGCTTTGTAGCTGCTTCCCACAGAAGCAATAGTCTTCTCCATATTTGTAGGCGATAACAGAAAAACAAAGCGAAAAGCAGAAGGTGTTTTCTTGCCTTTGATTAAATCAAAGCAGTTTCCTTTGAGAAAAGAAAAAGGAAGGAAGCGACACCCTTCTAGGTGAAGTTCTTCTATCTCTTCTTCGGAATAAAATCCCTTGGTAATCTGACCATTAATGGTATAGGTTGCACTACTGGTAATCATGGCCTCCTGTAAAAGAAAATGGTCGAACACTTCGCTGCGCAGTAATTTATTCATAAAGTCTTTGATATCGGTTAATTCTAAAGCTATCATCTGGCCTCCAAAAAACTATTAATTAACTATGTTTATCATAGCAAAAAGTGTCAGATTATGCTATACTATTTCTCAATTGAAAAAGTAAAATCCTAAAAAGGAAGGAATAGAAATGATGAGTGAACAGCAGAGATTGTTTGAAATGCTCCGTGAAGGTGTTACACCTTTCATGTGCGTAGAAGAATGCGAAAGAAGATTGTCAGAAAATGGATTTGAAAAAATAGCTTATGAGGATGCTTGGAATTTAGTTCCAGGTGGTAAATATATGGTAAATCACCACGGTACTACATTGTTTGCATTTACAGTTGGAAACGAATACAAAGCTTTGGATATGCTTCGTATGGCTGCTGCACATACCGATTACCCATGTTTTCGAATCAAGCCTAATGCAGATTTCCAGACGAATGGTTATGCACAGATAAATTTGGAAACTTACGGTGGCGTAATCCTTAGTAGCTGGATGGATAGACCTCTTGGCGTAGCTGGTCGTGTGCTGCTTCGTAGTGAAAATCCATTCAAGCCAAATATCGTATTATATCGATGCAATAAGCCACTTATGACGATTCCAAATCTTGCGATTCATATGAATCGTGAAGTGAACAATGGAGTAGAGCTTAATAAACAGGTAGATATGATGCCTGTATTAGATATGCTTCCAGAAGATAAGAAAGAAACGAAGTATTTTATGGCATTTCTTGCAAAAGAATTAGGCGTAGAAGAAAAAGACATTCTTGATTTTGAACTCTTTGTTTACCTTATGGAAGAGCCTATGTATATTGGGGCAGAAGAAACGATGATTTCTTCTCCTAGAATTGATAATTTATCATCTGTATCTGCGCTTGTATCTGCGATTATTGATGGACAGCGTGCAGATGGTATCAATTTGATTGCTTTGTTTGATCACGAAGAAATCGGTAGTGGAAGCAAACAGGGTGCTGCTTCTATTTTGCTTCATGATATGACAAGACGTATCTTAAAGAGCCTTGGTGCAAATGAGGAAGAGGTAGAACGTGCTTTATACGAGGCTATGCTTCTCTCCGTGGATGTAGCACATGCTCTCCACCCAAACAAGGTAGGAAAGATGGATATTACGAATAAACCTGTTTTAGGAAAAGGTCTCTGCATCAAGCAGGCTTGCAGCCAGTCATACGCAACAGATTCTGAATCTACAGCAATTTTCTGTCAGGTATGTGATGCGAAAGAGATTCCGTATCAGAGATTTATGAATCGTTCCGATGTCGTAGGTGGTGGAACTTTAGGAAATCTTGTTGCGAAGACACTTCCTGTAAAAGCAGTAGATATTGGGGTTCCAATGCTCGCAATGCATTCCGCACGTGAACTTATGGGAACAGCAGATATCGATTCCTTAAAGGATGCAGTAACCGCGTTCTTTTCGCTCTAAAAGATAAGATTTGTAATAGGGGATGTTAGGATGTTTAGTCAGTTATTTGGGAAATACTTAGTAGAAAAAGGTGTTATTCGATACAGTGAGTATAGAGATGCCGTAAAGAAACAGTTAGATGTGCGTGCGAAGCTTGGTACAATTGCAGTAGCAGAAGGTTTGCTTACACAGGAGCAGGCAGATACCATTCACATGTTGCAGAAGCAGTTGGATAAACGCTTTGGTGATATTGCGGTAGAAAAGAATCTCTTAACAGAAGCACAGGTGGCAGATCTGTTAAAGAAACAGGGGAATCCATACATGCAGTTCTTAGAGGTGCTTTTGGATTCGGAGAAGGCAGATATTTGTGATATTGAAAGAGAGTATGCCGCATTCCAAAAAGAAAATGGTTTCTCGCATGAAGATATGATGGCGCTTAAAGCAGATGACTTTGAAAAACTAGTTCCAATCTACGCATTTGCTTCCAAACCATATGTAACGGACATCGTGAGCCTTATGCTCCGTAATATCAATCGTTTGGTATCCAGAGACTTCTATATTGATAAAATCGAACATGTAAAAGAATTAAATTATACCTGTTTAGCAGGACAAAAAACGATTGGAGAACATGTGATTCAGGTCGCTTTGGCAGGAGACCGTACCTCTGAAGGATTCTTAAAGATTGCTTCTGCTTTTGCGGAAGAAGAATATACGACCCCGGAAGAAGATGCTTTGGATGCAGTCTGCGAATTTATCAACTGTACTAGCGGTTTGTTTGCAGCAGAGCAGAGTAAAATAGATGCGGAATTCGATATGCAGCCGGTATTTGCATATGAAAATCAGAAATTAATCGGTGATGTATATGTGCTTCCAATTTATATCGAAGACTGCGAAGTGAAGCTCGTTATCGGTATTGATGCCGACGTAGAAATGGGACAGAAATCGCATAAGTTCTCCTATGAAAAAGTAGAGAGCAGTGTTGCGATTGGTCTTGCGAAAGGCACTGTTGGAATCGTAGATGATTCGAAAATGTCTCGTAAGATTTTAAGAAATATCTTAGAGAAGGCTGGCTATGCCGTAATCGCGGAAGCGACAGATGGAGAAGAAGGAATTGCTGTTTACATGCAGTATAAGCCAGATATTCTTACGCTTGATATCACTATGCCAAATATGGATGGTATCGAAGCACTTAAAGAAATTATGTCCGTAGATAAAAAGGCAAAAGTTATCATGATTTCTGCGGCAGGACAGCAACAGAAGATAATCGAGGCTTTAAAGATTGGTGCCCAGAAGTTTGTAACTAAGCCTTTTGAGCCACATGATGTTATTGAAAATATTGATGGTATGATGAAGTAATATGAAGAAGTATTGTTATGAAGAAGTAATAAATATCATACAGAATACCAGACGTTTTGGTAATTTGACTGGTTTTGAAGTATCCAAACGAATGTTAGAACAATTAGGGAATCCACAAAGTGGCATTCCCTTTGTTCATGTAGCTGGTACGAATGGAAAAGGCTCGACGACAGCCTTTTTGTGTAAGATTTTAGAAAATGCTGGAAAAAAAGTAGGTATGTTTACCTCTCCTCATTTGATTACTTTCGAGGAACGCATTCGAATTAATGGAACGTATATATCAAAAGAGGATGTCACACGTCTTGGGAATCTGCTTTTGGAAACCGAGTTTGATGTATCCCCTACTATGTTTGATTACTGCTTGGCTATGGCAGTGCTGTATTTCAAAGAGCAAAACTGCGACCTTATGGTTATGGAAACAGGAATAGGCGGACGCTATGATTCGACCAATGCACTTGGAACTCCAGTGGTTTCTGTGATTACCAAGATTGGTTTTGATCATATGGGGGTTCTGGGAAATACGCTAGAAGAAATTGCAGGGGAAAAGGCTGGAATTATTAAAGAAGGCTGTCCTTTGGTTGCCCACGCACAGCAGCCGTCTGTAATGGAAGTGCTACAACGCGAATTAGAAAACGTGGGTGGTTTGGCAATGCATGTCGCATCACCAGAGGATATTCGCTATGTAGAAGGTATTCCTATGAAGATGGTAGGAGAATATCAGATTGAGAATGCAGCGACAGCGATTTTAGCTGCTCGTGTATTAGGTGTAGATGAAGCAAGCATTCGTGCTGGTATTTCAGAAACCTTCTGGAAAGGCCGCATGGAAATCGTCAATGAAAGTCCTTTCTTTATGATAGATGGAGCACACAATTCACATGGAGTATCTGCTTTGGCAAGCAGTTTAAAAGAACTGTATCCAGATGACAAATTCCACTTTATCATGGGGGTAATGGCGGACAAAGATTATGAAGACATGATAGAAGTGCTTTTGCCATTGGCAATTGATTTTGTCACTGTCACACCAGAGAGCGAGCGTGCTTTACAGTCTAAAGATTTGGCAGAGTGTATTCAGAAAAAAGGAATACCAGCTCGTTATGTGGAGAACATGGAAGAGGTGATTCGACCTCTGCTTGTGCCAGGAGAAGGTGTGGAGAAGACCATAGCTTTCGGCTCGCTTTACTTCATTGGAGCAATCGAGACTATGCTCGAAGAGAATAGCAAACAATGACAGATAAAATTGTAGGTTATAATACTTATAATTATTTACCATAGTTAAAATGGTATGGAAATCTAGACAAATAAAAATGATTGTACTAGAATGAACAAATATAAAAGAGTTAGATGAACTCGTTTCGGAGGAACATAAAATGGAAAAGAAAGATCTTGATTGGGGCAACCTTGGATTCGGATATATGGTTGCAGATTATCGCTACGTAGCGAACTATAAAGACGGAAAATGGGATGATGGAGAAATCACTACGGATGCAAACATCACTTTAAACGAATGTGCAGGTGTATTCCAGTATGCGCAGACTTGTTTTGAAGGGTTAAAAGCATACACTACAGAAGACGGACATATCGTATGCTTCCGTCCTGACTTAAATGCACAGAGAATGGTAGATTCCTGTGAACGTTTGAAAATGCCAGTATTTCCAGTTGAAAGATTTATCGATGCAGTAGAAAAAGTAGTAAAAGCAAACGAAGCGTGGGTACCACCATATGGCTCAGGTGCAACACTTTACATTCGTCCATATATGATTGCTACAAATCCTGTAATCGGTGTAAAACCAGCGACAGAGTATCAGTTCCGTATCTTCGTTACACCAGTAGGACCATACTTCAAAGGTGGCGCAAAACCACTTACGATCCGTACTTGTGATTTTGATAGAGCGGCTCCTAACGGAACAGGTCATATCAAAGCGGGTCTTAACTATGCGATGAGTTTATATGCAATCGTAGATGCTCACGAAAAAGGCTTCGACGAAAATATGTACTTAGATCCAGCTACTCGTACAAAAGTAGAAGAAACAGGTGGAGCAAACTTCATCTTCATCACAAAAGATGGCAAGTTCGTAACTCCAAAATCAGATAGTATTTTACCATCTATCACAAGACGTTCTCTTATGGTAGTTGCAGAAAAATATCTTGGTATGACAGTAGAAAACAGAGAAGTATTATTCGAAGAAGTAAAAGACTTCGCAGAATGTGGCCTCTGTGGTACTGCAGCAGTTATTTCTCCAGTAGGAAAAATCAATGACCATGGCAACGAAATCTGCTTCCCAAGCGGAATGGAAGAAATGGGACCTATGACAAAGAAACTTTATGATACTTTAACAGGTATTCAGATGGGTACTGTTGAAGATACAGAAGGTTGGGTACATAGAATTGTATAAGAACAATGAAAAGGACTGTTTACCAGTCCTTTTTTTTATGGTAAAATAAATAGATAGATTATGGAGAACTGTGCCCAGAAAAAGCACGGTAGAAAGCGACGGTGGGGTTATGAATTTATTTGATATTATTGGACCAGTTATGGTTGGACCATCCAGTTCTCACACAGCGGGGGCTGTACGAATTGGAAATGTGGCAAGAAAGCTTGTGGGAAGCGATATAAAAATGGCTAAAATATATTTCCATGGATCTTTCCAGTTGACAGGAAAAGGACATGGTACAGATAAGGCTTTGCTTGCAGGACTTATGGGAATGCCTGTAGATGATGCACGTATTCCACGTAGTTATGCAGAAGCTGATATTCGAGAAATGGCTTATGGATTCTTCCCAATTGATTTAGGAGATGTACATCCAAACAGTGTAAAACTCGTATTAGATGGAAAAAATGGAAGACATCGTGAAATCGTGGGCTGTTCTATCGGTGGTGGACGTATTGAAATTACAGAAATTGATGGACTAGCAGTTCGCTTTGGTGGCGACTATCCTACTTTGGTTATCCGTAATCAGGATATTCCTGGTCAGGTGCAGCAGGTAACCACATTCCTTGCGGAAGAAGAAATTAATATCGGTGCAATGCAGCTGTATCGTTCACAGAGAGGTGCAGACGCAGTTATGGTTATTGAATGTGACAAAGAAGTTCCAGAAGATGTAGTAGGAGCTTTAGAAGGACTTGAGGGAATCGTTCGAGTTACATATTTAAGCTTAAAGTAGGAGAGGGATATTATGTATAAATCATTAGCGGATATTATTACAGCAGAAAAAGAGAAAAATCTGCCATTTTGGAAGATAGTTATGCAGGATGACTGTGTAGAATTGGATATTACTGAAGAAGAAGCATTCAAAAGAATGAAGCGTATGTACGAGGTTATGAAAGAATCTGACAATGCATACGAGGACAACCTTATGTCACGTAGTGGACTGGTTGGTACAGATGGAAAGAAAGTACATGATGCTAGACTTGCAGGCAAATTGGTATGTGGTGATTTTGTAGGCCGTGTCATTGAACGTGCGATTAAAATGGGCGAATCTAACGCTTGTATGAAACGTATCGTAGCAGCACCAACTGCTGGTTCGTGTGGTGTTATCCCAGCGGTATTTATTACTGTTCAGGAAGAAAAAGGATATACAGATGAACAGATGACAGAAGCGATGTTTGTAGCCGCAGGTATCGGTGGTGTAATTGCACATCGTGCATTCTTAGCTGGTGCAGCAGGCGGATGTCAGGCGGAAATTGGTTCTGCATCTTCTATGGCAGCAGGTGCGATAGCTTATTTAAATGGTGCAGATGCAACAGGTATTGCTCATGCAGCAGCAATTGCTATGAAAAACTTACTTGGACTTGCTTGTGACCCAGTAGCGGGGCTTGTAGAAGTGCCATGTGTAAAACGAAACGTAGTAGGTGCCGTAAATGCACTTACATCTTGTGATATGGTATTAGCCGGAATGATTAGTAAGATTCCACCAGATGAAGTATTTGATGCGATGAGAGCAGTTGGTAGAGCTATGCCAGAAAACGTTAGAGAAACAGGGACAGGAGGACTTGCAGCTACTCCAACAGGTGTAGAAATGAGAGAACGTATTACCTCATTATAATGCTGCAAATCAGATATTGGAAAATTTTCAGAGAACCAAAGAATTAACCAAAGAAAGACTTCTTGCCAGAAGACGTCAGAGAAGAAAACGTCTTTTGTGGCATGCAGCGATTTGCTCTGCCGTTGTAGTGAGTATTATTTCTATCGCAGGAATGGTGTTAAAGGCAGGTGCGGATAAAGAGGCAGCGGAAAAAGCAGAAGAGTTACAGAAACGAATTGTAAATCCGCCGAATATTTCAGAGCATCTATTGACGGTAAATGAGTATTCGCGACCAGGTACGCCAATCGGCCAGGTAAAGGGAATCGTAATCCATTACACCGGGAATCCTGGAACTACTGCAATGCAAAATCGTAATTATTTTGAAGGTCTTGCAGAAAAGAAGGACACAAAAGCAAGTAGTCACTATATCATTGGACTATCTGGTGAGATTATTCAGTGTGTGCCTTTGACAGAAATTTCGTATGCATCCAATGGAAGAAATGGAGATACGATTGCCATTGAGTGTTGTATTGATAACACATATGGCAAGTTTAATGAAAAGACATACGATGCCTTAATAGAACTGACGGCATGGTTGGTGGGAGAATATGACCTGAAAATCGAAGATGTCATACGCCATTATGATATCACTGGTAAAGCATGTCCAAAGTATTTCGTAGAGCATGAAAGTGCCTGGGAGGACTTCAAGTTAGACTTGGAAAAGTACATCGATGAGCATGGCGTGAAAAAATAAAATGGAAGAGGTAATCTTTTGGAAAAGATTTTAAAAGAGTTAACAGAAAATAAAAGTGTAAGATCCAATTTGAGCGCATTGAGACAGTTGGTAAAGGATTCAGACAATAAAGCGTCTGCTTTTGAGCAGGTGAAGAGTAATGAATCGTTATTCCTAGGCTTTTTGAAAAATGAGGATGCTAAAACCAGAAAAAATGCAGCCTTACTTTTAGGAGATTTGGCTTATTCCAATGCCGTAGAGAGTTTGTATGAAGCATATTCCACAGAAAATACGTTGTTTGTAAAATCTTCGTATTTACAAGCGTTAGCGGAAGTTGAAGTGGGAGATAAGCTTTTTGACTTAAAAGATAAATTGGAAGAACTCTTACAGGAAGAACCAGAACCAGAAAACAAAAAGCACATAGAAGAAGAAATCCGAGCTCTTCGTAAAATTATCATCAAGGCAGAAGGGATTCGCCGACATACTCCAGATATTAAGGGCAAAAACGTAAAAGTAATCCTTTTTACGAATCGTACCCAGAGAGAAACCGTACGAAGAATGATTGACTGCGGAGTTGCCTCTGCACATCCGTTGGGCGTACAGGTGGAAACAGACAATTTGGAAAAATTGATGCAGCTTCGTACCTATCGAGAGATGGTATTTCCGCTTAATATAGAAGGATATTTGTCAGATAATCCAATAGAAGCAGCGACGAAAATTTGGAATTCCGATGTGCTTGCTCTTTTAGATGGGCTTCACAAAGAGGCCGGAGAATACTACTTCCGTATTGAGTGTAAGAGTGCGATGGATTTAGAAAAGAGAAGTGCTTTTACCAGAAAACTTGCGACAGAGCTAGAAACTTTATCGAAGGGACAGCTCATTAATTCAACCAGTGATTATGAAGTAGAGCTTCGATTAATTGCAAATAAAGAAGGAAAGTTTTTCGCATGTTTGCGACTCTTTACATTAAAGAATCCTCGATTTGAATATAGAAAAAATGCGATTGCGACTTCTATTCATCCTTCCACAGCAGCTCTAATCATGGAGCTTGCAAAGGATTATTTGAAAGAAGATGCCCAGATTATGGATCCATTCTGTGGAGTGGGCACGATGTTAATCGAGCGCAATAAAAAAGTGCCTGCAAGAGAAATGTATGGTACGGATATTTTTGGCGAAGCTATTGCTTTCGCGAGAGAGAATACGGAACTTGCAGGAATGCGAGTAAATTACATTCACCGTGACTTTATGGACTTTAAGCATGAGTACCTGTTTGATGAAATTGTGACCAACATGCCAGTCAGAGGACAGAAGTCAAAGCAGGAAATGGATGCATTTTATGGTGAGTTTTTTGAGAAAGTAAAATCACATTTGAAAAAAGATGCAGTAGTCATTATGTATACCAATGAGATAGGATTTGTAAAAAAACAACTCCGTCTACACAAGGAATTCTCACTTTTACAGGAGACTTGCTTGCAGCCAAAGACAGATTTTAATTTACTAATTATGGGGTACAAGGGGTAAACGATGAGAAGAGATCTCATAGACACAGAACTATTTGAAAAACTACAAAAGTATTTTTGCAGAGCGAATGATGTATATCTGGTTTGCATTGATAGAGAGCGCAACGTTCTTACTTCTCATTATGGAAGTGAGGAAGAGCAGGCATTCTTGAATCAGTTCCGTCCAGCAGATATAGGAGAAAGAATATTACAGGCGATATCCATGAGTCAGGTAGAAACCATCGTGGAAATCGATATGGATGTACCTTTCTTAAAGCAGTGTGTGATTATAAATCGTATCAATGGATCGATAGCTATTACATGGGTTGTAACGGCTGTGATTGAGGATAAGATACCAGAAGATTTAGAAGTGCCAGACTGTGTTTGTAGAACTACAGAAAATCATTTCTATCGTTCTATGGCATTTTTGGAAGCCTTATCACGTCAGATATTTATTATCAAAGGACATGAATTGCAGGCGCAGGAGGCTATGGAGCAGGCTGTAGCTGCAGAACAGAAGTATAAGGCACAGTTGCAGCGTAGCGAAGCAATGGCAGCAGTGGTTCGCATGATGGAATCAGAAGATGCTTTTTCTCAGATTGTAGACAATGCGGTTCGTGAAGTCTGCGAAGTTTTGGATATTCAGGGCGGTTGTCTCGTAAGAGTAAATGCAGATGGTAAGAGTATAGATGCATTGTGTGAATATAGTGCGGAGAAAAACTGGAGTCTTGGTGAAAAGATACAGGGGAAATTGGTTGCCAATATGCCATTTTTTGATGGCAAGCCATATATGTTATCTTCAGACTCTATGATGAGAGAAGATTTGGAAAACTTCTTTATCCGTTATCATTTGACCGCAGGCGTTTTCCAACCAATCGAAATCAATGGAAAAAATGATATGTATTTGTGTTTCTATGAGTTTGAAAAAGAACGTACCTGGAACATGGAAGATATCAAATTTATAAATGACGTAAAACGTGTGATACAAGGAATCTTGGAACGTAGAATTGCTAAAAATTCCTTGGCAGGTTCCTATGCTTCATTAGAAGCCATCTTAGAAAATGTTGGATGCGCCATTTATGCAGTTGATTTTGACAACGAAGAAGTTTTATATATGAACCAGTCCTTCCGTCAGATGATTGCAAAGGATATGGATAAAAATGGACTAAAAGAATATTTCTTTTCCGGTGAAAAGCCAGAAAGAGCTTTTCCATCGACAGAAATTCATTTGCCAAAACATAATATCTGGTTGGATATGAATCAGGTAGAACTTACCTGGGTAGATGGTAGAAAAGTAAGTCTTGGCACCATCTATGACATTACAGATAAGAAATTATATCAGCAGAAGATTGAAAAACAGATTAGTAATGACAATTTGACCGGTTTATACAACCGTATGCGCTGTGAACAGGATTTAGAGCAGTGCATAAAAGCTGCAGAAGAAACGGGTAGTGAAGGTGCTTATCTTTGTATCGATTTGGATGATTTCCAGAATATTAATGATGGGCTTGGTCATCAGTACGGGGATACACTTTTAAAAGCAATTGCGCACAATCTTCCACGTGTGGAAGGGATTGAAAACAATTGTTATCGTATCAGTGGCGATGAGTTTGCAGTCATCGTACACGGAGAGGCATATAAAGAGCTCAGTCGAATTTGCAAGGATCTCCGAGAGATTTTTGAGCGTCCTTGGTTCTTAAAGAATGAAGATTACTATTGTACCATGAGTATGGGGGTAGTATGTTTCCCTACCGATGGTAATAACGTAGACGATTTAACTAGAAAAGTTGACATGGCATTGCAGATGGCTAAGAAAAAGGGTAAGAACTGTGTTGAGTTCTACAATGAAAAGGTAGAAGATTCTTCGTTCAATCGTCTGGATTTAGAGCAGAACATGCGCCGTGCAACCTTAAATTCTTGCAATGAGTTTGAGGTTTACTATCAGCCAATCATTGCACATAAAGAAGAAGGAAATCCATGTTGTGGAGCAGAAGCCTTGGTTCGCTGGAACTCTACGGAGCTTGGATTCATACCTCCAAGTGATTTTATCCCATTGGCAGAGTATTTAGGACTTATCAATCCAATTGGTGAACATGTTTTATACGAAGCAGTAAAACGCTGTAAGTACTGGAACGACTGTGGACATCCAGATTATAAGGTCAATGTCAATATTTCGGTAATCCAGTTGTTGCAGCCAGACTTCGTAGCGAAAGTAAGAGCTGTTTTGGATCGTGTAAAAATCAATCCAAAGAATGTGACCCTCGAGGTTACGGAAAGTCTTGCGATTAACGACATGAATCGAATGAAAAAGGTGCTAAAGAAACTTAAGACGCTTGGTGTATGTGTAGCCTTAGATGATTTTGGTACTGGATATTCATCTTTGAATCATATCCGTGAAATGCCTATCGATGTAATCAAAATCGACAGATGCTTCGTGGAACCATTATCAGAAGATGAGTATGCAGGTGCCTTTGTAAAGATGGTTGCAGAATTGGCAAAGACCATTGGAGTGAAGGTTTGTGTTGAAGGTGTAGAGCATAGAAAACAGCTCGAAGTCTTAAAAGATATGAATGTCGATATGATTCAGGGTTACTACTTTGGTAAGCCAATGAAGGTAAATGAGTTCGAAAAAATTTATTTGTAATTTTTTTGAAAAAAGGTGTTGACATTAGCAAAAGCATTTGCTATTATAATCAAGTCGCTGCGAGAAATCGTAGCGCATATGCGGAAGTGCTGGAATTGGCAGACAGGCAAGACTAAGGATCTTGTGTTTGTATAGACGTGTGGGTTCAAGTCCCATCTTCCGCATTTGAAACAAAATGAGAGCAAGTCGAAAGACTTGCTCTTTTTTTGTTTCAGAAGCGGAAGCGTCAATTGAACCCATGGGTTCATTCTCCGCTCCGCTTCGGTCGGCGCTAAACAGACGTCCCCCGGACGTCTGGCGCCCCATCTTCCACTTGATAATAGAAATTTCATATAATCTTGTCATGAGGTTTTTGCTTTGCAAAGACTTGTGTGAGGTGTATAATAACAGTCAAGCAATTAGTGTTAAATAACAGAATTGGAGATTACTAAAATGAAACGAAATATTTTTACAACAGTTAAACTTTGGGGACTTGTGCTTATGTGTATGATTGGATTATTGAATTTTTCTGTTCCAACATATGCTTCGGAAACATATACCTATGATTTCTCATTCAATAATACAGATGGAATTATAAATTGGGGAGATACATGGCAGGTGTACATAACAGTTGCACCAGGTACAGTTGTTACTGTAAATGTTCACGATACACCAGCAACTGCAGCAGGTACGGTATTTTGTTGGCAGAATGAAGATGGTGTATTGATAAATCCAGGTACAGATTTTTGGGTAACTTCCTACACATTCCCAGAAATTCAAGAAGGAGAATTTCTTTCGGTATGTTGTCCTATTTATGAGACTTATGGAAACGGAAATCCTTGGAATTCTGTGGAGGAAGTTAATTTTTATGTGTCAACGTATAATTCCAAATTGAGTGTAGAAGACTTGCAAGGAATCGCAACTATGGGTGGCGATTATGATGTTGTTATGGAAGATTACGTTTGGCATGTTAATCCACAAGGTGTTGATGTGGGAACAAACGACATAGATATGACGGTTGAAATTGATTCGGGTGTAATTGAAGAAAGTGTAGTAGATAAATATTTTTATGGATATGACACAATGGAATTGTCATTGGCACACGATGGAGAGTTTCCATTTTCAAAAGCAGTATTAGAGCTTGATGCAGGTGTGGAACGAGCAGGGAAATATGGTGCATTATATTATTATGAGAATAATGGATTTACATATATGACCTCTGCTTTGGTGACCGAAGATGGAAAATTGAGTTTGGACTTTCAGCATGCTTCAGATTATATTGTGACTTTTTCAGATAAAGAAGGAGCAGTAGAGTTTGTTGATGTTGCATCTAAACCAAGTGGAGATGAGAGTACGGATAATAATGAGATTATAACTGATGGAGCTACATCGAATGATAAAGAATCACAGAGTTCAGAAAAGAATCCATCAAAAATAATTGCTCCTATAGTCGTTGTAGGAATCCTTATTGTCGTAGCAGTTGCGATTGTATTAGTGGGAAAAAGAAAAAACATGAAAGATAACTAATATTGAAAAGATTATTAAATTATGAATTGATTGAGCAGGTCGAATGACCTGCTCGTTTTTCGTTTGTATCAAGCTTCCAATGGAAACCTTTGCATGAGATAGGGGCATGGAGTATAATAGAAGTCGACAAACTTGAATTTGTGGAGGACATAATGGCAAAAGAAATACAACCTAAAGATACATCAAGAGCTATGGCATATGAATTTTGGATGAAAGCACCAAACCCTATGGTAACCTTTTTTAAGACTTTAGATGTAACAAATCTAATTAAAGTCAATAAAAGAAAAAATATGAAGTTTAATATGCTTTTGGATTATTGTATAGGAAAAGCTGCTGTAAACATAAAAGAGTTTTATATACTTCCTGTTGGCGACAAACTTATGCAATATGATACGATTGCTGTTAATACGATTGTAAAGAATAAAGATGGAGAGGTTAGTTCGTGTGATATTTTGTATGTAGAAGATTTAGATACATACAATAAGGAATATCTAAAATATACTTCTCAGGTTGCAGAAAGCTGTCAAGATAGAGACTTATCCACTGATAGTATGGTAATAGGGACATCAGCAATTATAGATACAGAAATTGATGGAGCTGTTGGAATGAATAGTGGTGTTTTCAATAATCCATTTATCATTTGGGGTAGATATAAAAAGAAATGGTTCCGATATTATCTAACACTTTCTTTTCAATTTCATCATACACAGATGGATGGTGCTCATGCAGGTAGATTTTTGGCAAATTTACAAGAGGAAATTAACAGTTTGAAATAATAAGTTTTTAAGCTGTTGGAAAGACAAATTCCAATTTGGCGCACGGATAGATAAACTTGAATTTGGAGGTGCTGGTCTATATGGATGATAAGAGAAAAAAGAGAAGCAAAGGTATGGGCTTGGTTAGCATTTTAGTCATGCTATTTATAATTTTAAAACTTACAAAAGTTATTTCTTGGTCGTGGCTGTGGGTGAAGAGAGGTAATATGATATGTTTGAAATAACTTATACAGGACTTTTTGTTTTTATTACATTGGCATGGATTGTAACAAGAGTAATCTGTGGTATTAGACATAAAAAGGTGGATTGGAAATACGAAGCGAAGTTGCTTACCGTCTATATCTGTCTGGTTGTGATTGCGCGAATTGTTTACTTCCCAATGCGTTTAGTGGAAGGCCGCATTGCAAGTCTAATTTTGGATGTTGAGAAAATCATCCCACTGTGGATTAATCTAGTTCCAATTGTCCACTTATTTGATGTGTATGATGGTTGGCAGATAAATATCATAGGAAATATTACGATGTTTATTCCTGTAGGATTGGCATGGCCATTTTGCTTTAAAAAACTTGATTCAATTGGTAAAACAGTGCTAGTAGGCGCGGGATTTCCACTATTTATTGAAATCACACAGTTGCCATTCTATGATAGATGCTCAGATGTTGATGATTTAATCATGAATACCACAGGTATCTTATTTGGAGCAATTATTTATTTTGGTATAAAGCGTCTGACGATTCGTAAGAAAAGAGTTAGCTAAATTCTAATATTTAAAAGGTTGCAAAGGAGGTACATTATGAGAATACTTTTTATTAACCTTCCATATTATGGTCATGTTGTACCTACCATCGGTTTGGTTCAGGAGTTGATAAAGCAAGGTGCGGACGTGACCTACCTTATACCATTTGACTGGGAAGAAAAGGTTGCGGAAAGTGGAGCAAAATTCCACGGATATGAGAATCACCGACAGCTGTCCGAGCAGATAAAGAATGCTTATGCGACAGCGGAAAAGATTGTTGAGCAGTTTGATTTGATTGTATATGAACAGTTTTTCTTTTTAGGAAAACATCTGGCTGAAAAATATAATAAGCCAGTAGTAAGAGTGTTTACGGCGCCAGTTACAAACAAAGAGTTGATGGATAATTTTATCAACGCAAAAGGACCGCTATCTATTTTTAAGCATAAGTGGATTGCAAAGGCATTTACGAAGGATATTGCCAAAGATATTCCGATGAAAACGGATAACTGGCTGGATGAAATTATTTATAATCCGCCAGAGCTTAATCTTGTGTATACGCTGCGTGAATATCAGCCATATGAAGAAGATTTTTCAGATGAGTTGTACAAGTTCCTTGGACCATCTATATATGAGAGAAAAGAAAGTGGTTTCGATTTCGCGAAAAAGGATAGGGGAGTTGTATATATTTCGTTAGGTACAGTTTTAAAGGGGGCGGTTTCATTCTTTCAAGATTGTGTGGATGTGTTTCGTGATGAAAATATCGATGTCATAATATCTGTGGGACAACAATTCAATATGAGAAAGTTAAAAAATATTACCCCGAATATACATATTTACAAATCGGTGCCACAGCTTAAAGTGTTGAAGATGGCAGATGTGTTCGTTACACATGGAGGTATGAATAGTGTTTCAGAAGCACTTGCATATGGAGTACCAATGGTGGTAATTCCATTCGTATCAGATCAGCCTGTAAATGCGAGATGCATGGAAGAGCTTGGGGTAGCAAAAAGATTGGAGTATTCTTCGATTGATAAAGATATGTTAAAAGATACGGTCTTATCCATTATCGAGGATAGTGAGATGAAAAATAACTTGGCTAAAGTGCGGGAATTGATAAATGTAGCTCCTGGGAATAAAGGAGGAGCCAAGCTAATTATTAAATATTATGAAAAAAGATGTTAGGAGAGGTTTTATGAAAACAGAAAAGAATCAGACATGGGTGTACAATCAGGATATTGATTTAGAAGTTTGTGGAGAAGGGATTGCTCGTAAAATCCTTGCATACAGTGATGATTTGATGTGTGTAGAGAACCATTTTGAAACTGGTGCAGCAGGTGCAATGCATCATCATCCTCATACACAGATTACTTATGTGGTGTCTGGTAAGTTTGAATTTACAATTGGAGAAGAAGTAAAAACAGTGTGTGCAGGCGATTCTATGCTTCAGTTGAGTGAGATTGTACATGGCTGTAAATGTGTAGAAGAAGGTGTTATTCTTGATATTTTCACACCGATGAGAGCGGATTTTGTAGGATAGAATCTACAAATTTGGCTTTACAACTGAATGTGTTTGTGATAATGTATTCACGTTGAGCAGGAGTGGCGGAATGGCAGACGCGCTGGCTTCAGGTGCCAGTGGTAGCAATATCGTGTGGGTTCAAGTCCCATCTCCTGCATCGAGAAAGAAAAGGTAGCTCAACGGAGCTACCTTTTTCTTCGTCTCACCCCATCTCCGGCATATAGTGTAGTTTGAGTAACCAAAATTAGGAAATTGACACAAGGGCTAGTATACAGTATTATAAGGGTATGAAGAAGATAAATTATATTATAAGAAAAAATAAAAACTTAATAGCGTTATTTCTTGTGGCATCATTCTTATTGTCTGTGCCATATGTATCAGATCGTTACTATGCGAGAAGTGCAGCGGATAAAAAACAAGAGGCTGAAGAGAACTTGAAGGATGTTCAGAATCAGATGAATAAGCTGGAAGATAAGAAGGACGAGGTCGAAGGTGAGATCAAGGATGTTCGAAAACAGTTATCTAAGCTTATGGATAAGCAGGATGAGTTGAAGTCTGAAATTAATAGTACACAGACTTCGATTACCAAGACTCAGGAGGAGCTTGACGCTGCTAGACAGGATGCGAGTGTACAGTATGAAGCGATGAAGCTTCGTATTCAGTTCATGTATGAAAATAGCAGTAGTGACAGTATGTTAACTGCAATTCTGGAATCAGATGGCATTGCAGATATGCTTAACCGTGTAGAATATGTATCTACGATTTATGAATCGGATAGAGAGTTGACGGAGCAGTATAAAGAAACTGTTGCTCAAGTAGAAGAGAAACAAGAAAAACTGCTCAGTACTATGGATGATTTGATGGTGAAACAGGAAACGTTCCTTGGTCAGCAGTCTGAAATTGAAGGTATGATTGATTCGCTCGAGGATGTACAGGGTGAGTATAAACAGCAGTTGGCATCTGCAAAGAAACAGGCAGATGAGTATAAACTCACAATCAAGCAGCAGGAAGAAATCATCCGTAAAGAACAGGAAGAAATCCGTAAGAAACAGGAACAAGGCGGAACGAATACCTATCCTGGTGGAAAGAATGTATCCGGAGAAACTCTTGTTAAATATGCAATGCAGTTCGTTGGTAACCCATATGTTTGGGGTGGAAATAGTTTAACCAAAGGATGTGACTGTTCCGGTTTCGTACACGAAGTATATGAGTACTTTGGATATAATCTGGTTCGTTATTCATTATCCTTCTTATATGAAGGTAGACCAGTATCAAAAAGTGAGATGAAGCCAGGGGATATCGTAGTATATCCTAGAAATAGTCAGGGTATTGGTCACGTAGCTATTTATATCGGAAATGGCAAGATTGTAGAAGCGCAGTCTACCAGTGCTGGTATCACATGTACTCGACCAGTATTCTATAAAGAACCACTTGGAATTCGAAGAGTATTACCAAATCCATAAAGAAAAAATATGCTGTCTACAAAGAAATTTGTAGGCGGCTTTTTTATTTTTTGAGAATTATGTCACGATGATAAGGGGATGTAAATTCTTCACTATAAGAAAACCGAAATTTTCTAAAAGCACACGGCTTCCTTTCTTGATTTATTATGTCTGTCAAAGATTTTACAATTTGTACCAGTTTGTCCGTGTGCATAAAGACACCTTCATGATGATTTCTTAGTTTCTCTTATGTGGACAGGTTTATAAAATGTCATATGCCATGCAAATGT
>JAZKYR010000097.1:0-9950 GCA_045612245.1 Agathobacter sp. | reverse complement strand
AACTTAACTTCTTTCATAGCAGCCTTTACATCATCTTCTGTAAGGCGACCCTTGCTACGCAGGTTTTTAAATACGTTCTGCAGTTTTTCTGATAAACTGTCAAATGCCATATTATAACTCCTCTAAAATTTGGTTAGAGATAATTTCAATATCGTTTAAGATATGTTCATCTGGTGATTCTTTACACTGTTTTGCCAGTTCATGAATCTGACCAACGTCTTCTTTTATACGGAGAAACTTTTCTACTAAATGAAGTTTGTCTTCATAACCCTGAAGTTTCTTGCTACAACGCTTGATTAAATCGTGAACCCCCTGTCGGCTGATACCCTCTTCTGCAGCAATCTCACCAAGTGACAAATCATTTAAAACAAAGTCCTCATAAATTTGTCTCTGATGCTCATTTAGTAATTCACCATAAAAATCATATAAATACGCAAGTTCAATCTTAGATTCCATAATTGTTTCCTATCTGTCAAGTGAAAATGCTTTATGGTCTTATCGACCTTTGCTAGATTAACACAAAAAAATATGGGTGTCAAGCATTTTTACTCGACACCCAGTATGTTTTTATAGAAATACAATTATTTTGCTTTCTGACAGTGAATTGCAAATTCATTTGTTCCGTCTGAAATAGTAATCGTTAAATCTTCTTTACCGAAGTTGTACTTCATCTTTTCATAAGTATCATCCTCATAGGTAACTACGAGAACATCTTCATCAATGTAATAGTTTCCACTTAACTCTAATGCCTTCGCAAGTTCACTTATCATAGCATCAAACTGCATTGAAGACATTACTGCCTGAACATATGCATCACGAGTGGTACCCATTCCTGCAAAAATATCATCCACAGTCACGTCAATAGATGCCGCTTCCGCTTTAGCCATTGCATCAATCATGTTTACAATACCGGCTTCTGCATTTTTAGCAAACTGCTGTGTAGATGCTTCATCCAAACTTAAGGAAACTGTATCCTTTGTAAATTCAAATACAATCGTAAATGTAAGACCTTCAAACTGTGCATAATCTTTTAGCTTTTCATTCTGTGCAACCATAAGGTTTTCAAAATGTTTGCTAAAATCTAAAGTTCCTGTCCATTTACCCACAAATTTATCTGGCGTAACACTTGAACCGCACCCAGTAAAAAGCATTACCATTGCCATTACAAGTGCAACAAGTAAATTGCGTTTCTTCATGTCTTATTCCTCCCAGACCGAATTATTTGTTCTTTTCACACTTGATAAGAAGTGAGAACCCATCACCTTTAATTACGATATTTAAGTTCTTTCCTTCGAAACTATATCCCATTGCCTCGTATTTGTCTTCTGTATACCAAAGACGAAGTTCTTTTCCTAAGGTGGTATATGTACCTTCCATCTGCGAAATTCGATCTAAGGTAGTGTTTGTAACATCTACCATTGCTACAATCATTTTGTCAATTCCAGTTGTAGCATAAATTCGGTTAATATACTCATCTTCTGTCAGACCTGACTCAAAGCTGTCTTCTTCAATTGTCATATCATACGTTGCAAGCTGTGCAGCCCAATAGCCTTTTGCAAGAGCTTTCATGCCTGAAGAAAAATTATCATTAAATTTATCAATAGAATCCTGCTGAACAGACATGGTCATATATCCATCTACAAGCGCAATATCAAGTACAAATACCAAATCTTCAAAATCTACATAATCCGCTAAATCTGGATATGCTGCCTTGATACCATCTTCAAACTGTTTCGTAACATCTAGTTTACCTACCCAGTTTCCTTCTACACTCTGGCTATTGCTACCACATGCAGTTACAAACATTGACATAGCTAACAAAATAGCAAACAAAAAATTTCTTTTCTTCATTTCAAAATCCTCCAATATGAGAATATACCTCTCTCATTATCTTATCATATGAATAGATGTTTTGACAAATAAAATCCGTTAAAATTAGATAGATGTGCGTACAACCTTTGGCTGATAGCCACCCACCTCTAACTGTTTGAGAATCTGTTTCTTGTGTTCTGTACCAAAACTTTCCATTGTAATGCGAAGTTCTACTACATCATTACGATTTGTAGAAACAAACTGGTTGTGCTCTAACTTAATAACATTCCCCTGTTCTTTTGCTATAACATCTGCAACCTGAGACAACTGGCCCGGTTTATCTGGAAGCAACACGGATACTGTGAAAATTCTATCTCTAAAGATAAGCCCCTGCTGCACCACCGAAGACATAGTAATAATATCCATATTTCCACCACTAAGAATGGAAACAACTCTCTTATCTTTGATATCAAGGTGTTTTAATGCAGCTACCGTTAAAAGTCCTGAATTTTCTACTACCATCTTATGATTTTCTACCATATCTAAGAAAGAACCAATAAGTTCATCATCTTCAACTGTGATGATGTCATCAAGATTATCCTGAATATAAGGAAAAATCATATTACCTGGTGTCTTAACCGCAGTACCATCTGCGATTGTATTTACAGAAGGAAGAGTCGTTACTTTTCCTGATGCAAGAGAACTCTGCATGCAGTTTGCACCCGCTGGTTCTACACCAATTACTTTAATCTTTGGATTTAATAGTTTTGCTAAAGTTGCTACACCTGCAGCTAATCCGCCGCCTCCAATTGGAACAAGAATGTATTCTACCAAAGGAAGTTCTTTAAAAATTTCCATTGCAATACTTGCCTGTCCCGTAGCTACATCCAAATCATCAAATGGATGGATAAACGTATAACCTTCTTTTTCAGCTAATTCCAATGCATATGCACAAGCTTCATCATACACATCTCCATGTAAAATTACTTCTGCACCATAGCTTTTTGTACGATTAATCTTAATAAGTGGTGTACCAGTTGGCATTACGATAATCGCTTTGCAACCATAACGTTTTGCAGCATATGCCACACCCTGTGCATGATTTCCAGCAGAAGCTGTAATTAAACCTTTACTTCTTTCTTCTGGAGACAAGGTACTAATTTTATAATATGCTCCACGCACCTTGTAAGCACCTGTCAACTGAAGGTTTTCTGGTTTTAAATATACTTTATTTCCACTTTGATTACTTAAAAACTCGCTATAAATTAGTTTTGTCTCAAGAGTAACCTCTTTTACTTTTTCACTTGCTTCTTCAAATTTATTTAATGTTAACATAGAAAACTCCCCTTACTACACTCTTGTAAATAAAGCATTTACGAAATCATCTGAATCGAATTTCTGTAAATCATCAATACTTTCGCCTACACCGATATATTTTACTGGCACACCCAGTTCTGACTGAATTGCTACTGCAATCCCTCCCTTGGCGGTGCCATCCATTTTTGTGAGTACAATACCAGAGATACCTGCAACCTCTGCAAATTCCTTAGCCTGAACCAATGCATTCTGCCCCGTTGTTGCATCTAGTACAATTAAAGTCTCTCTATATGCATCTGGATATTCTCTTTCTAAAATACGATTGATTTTACCGAGTTCGTTCATGAGGTTTTTCTTATTGTGCAATCTTCCTGCAGTATCCACAATCAACACATCTGCATTTCTTGCTTTTGCTGCGGCAGTCGCATCATAAACTACCGCACCTGGATCCGAACCTTCTGGACCGCCAATCATATCTACGCCTGAACGATTTGCCCATTCTTTCAGCTGTTCCCCGGCTGCTGCACGGAAGGTGTCCGCTCCTGCAATTACTACCTTTTTCCCCTGCGCTTTGAATTTCCCAGCAAGTTTCCCTACTGTAGTAGTCTTTCCTACACCATTTACGCCGATTACTAAAAGAACTGATTTTTCTTCCTCAAACCGATATGCAGTTTCTTCTACTTTCATCTGTTCTTTGATGCTTTCAATCAAGAACTGCTTACAGTCTACTGGCTCTTTAATGTGGTTTTCTTTCACTTTTCTACGAAGGTCATCTAAGATATTTTCAGTTGCATGAACTCCTAAATCACCCATAATCAGAATTTCTTCTAATTCTTCATAAAAATCCTCATCAATATTCGAAAATCCATTAAAAATAGAGTCAATTCCAGAAACAATATTATTTCTTGTTTTTGTTAACCCTTGTACTAGGCGGTCAAAAAATCCCATACTTTTTCCTCACTATTCACTAAGGTCATTTTCGATTAAGTTTACAGACACGAGTGCTGATACACCTTTTTCCTGCATTGTAATACCGTAGAGACGATCTGCTGCTGCCATAGTACCACGACGGTGTGTAATTACAATGTACTGTGTATTCTGTGTTAATCGATTTAAATACTGCGCAAAACGAGTTACGTTTGAGTCATCCAGCGCAGCCTCGATTTCGTCTAAGAGACAGAATGGCGAAGGCTTGAGAGCCTGAATTGCAAATAAAAGTGCAATGGCTGTTAAGGCCTTTTCCCCACCGGAAAGCTGCATCATATTCTGCAGTTTCTTTCCTGGTGGCTGTGCAATAATTCGAATACCACATTCTAAGATATCCTCATCTTCTACCAATTCAAGAGTTCCATGTCCGCCACCGAACAACTGCTTGAAGGAACGGTCGAATTCTTTCTGGATTTCTGCAAACTTCTCTTCGAACTGTTTACGCATACCATTATCTAATTCTTCGATAATGCCGATCAACGTCTGTTCTGCTTCTACAAGGTCATCATGCTGTGTCTTTAAGAATTCATAACGCTGTGACACTTCTTTGTATTCTTCGATTGCATTTACATTTACATCACCAAGTTTTCGAATATCATCCTTGATTTCTGCAATCATTCTCTTAAGTTCTGTGAGATTATCATATTCCTCTTTACGAAGAGCAAGTGCCGCATGTGGAGTAATTTCATACTCTTCCCACATATAATTATGCTGGAATTCCGCAGCATCCGCTAATTTTTCTAACTGGTTGCCTAAACGCATCAATTCTTTGTCTAAATTATTTCTTCGTTTAGAAACATCTTCCTGTTTCTGGAAGAATCCACGATACTCTTCAGACATCTGGTCTTTCTTAGTGAGACCTTCTGTTAATTCTTCCTGTAAATGAGCAACTGATTCTACAGATGCAGCAATCGTAAGCTTAATCTCTTCGATATCGTGCATCTTCTTTTCAACATCAGCTTTTGCAGTTACTGCTGTCTGTGTCAACTCATTCTTTTCATTATCAAAACGTTCAATTTCTGTATGAATTCGGAATAAGTTTTCCAATACGAACTCTACATTCTGGCGAATAGATGCTTCCTCAATCGTAATATCTGCCACTACCTGTTTTGCATCTTCTTCAAGCTTGCTCTGTTCTTCTAAAACAGTCTGGAAGTTCTTACTTTCAACTTCAATTTCATCCTTACGACGTTTTGCATATGCATCTTCTTCAATAATCTTCTGTTTTCCAGTATTGATTTCTGCAATCTGAATTTCCATCTGATCATTTTCGCTCATAAGACTTGCAAAAGCATTATCACTGTCATTCTTCTGCTGACGAGCGCGCTCTACATTCATCTGAGCTGCAGTCTGTGCGATTACCTGCTCCTGAATCATAGCCTTTACAGTTTCAAGTTCTTCTTCATTTAAAGCAAGCGCTGTAGAAATATCGTCTTTTCTTGCTTTCATCTCTTCGAGAGCTTTTACGATATCCTTGATGCTCTTTTCTAACTCTTCAATCTCACGGTTACGTGCAAGCAAATTAGAAGAATTCTTGAAAGCACCACCTGCCATAGAACCACCTGGACTTAAGTATTCCCCTTCTAAGGTAACCATATGTAATGAGTAATGATGTTTACGTGCAATTGAGATAGCATGTTCAATTGTATCTACTACTAAAACACGTCCTAACAAATACGCCGCAACTTCTTTATATTTATCCTCACAGGAAACTAACTGATTGGCTACACCAAGTACCCCTTCTTCTCCCATAGCTGCTTCATTCTTTGGATTTCCCTTAGCAGTTACACTGGTAAGTGGAAGGAAAGTAGCACGACCAAGACGATTGGTTTTTAAGAACTCAATCATCTTCTTAGCTGTCTTTTCATCTTCTGTAACGATATTCTGAATATTACCACCAAGAGCAGTCTCAATGGCTACTTCATATTTCTTATCTACCTGAATTAAATCAGAAACAACACCGAGAAGTCCTGTATTCTGGCTTTTTTGTTCCATTACTTTACGAATACTATTTCCGTATCCATCATAACGTTCCGCAATGTTCTTTAAGGATTCCAGACGTGACTGCTGTTTGTGATAGTTCATCTGGAATTCTTCTATTTTCTGATTGTTTTCTCTATCTTTTTTCTTCCAATCCACAATCTTTTCTAAAAGATCTGTCTCCTGAGCTCTAGAAGAAAGAAGTATTTCATTTGCTTTTGTAAGCTCTGCTTCATAAGACTCTAAAACAGCATTTAAATCTGCTTCTTCTGTTTTACGATCTAATAAGCGTTTACTAAGCTCTGCCTTACGAATATTAATCTGCTCGAGCATAGTATCAAATCTCTGCTGACGAGCTTTGATTGATGCATTATTATTTAATAAATCAATCAATTCCTTCTGTCCATTTTCGATACCTGCATTGCATTCTGCAATTTTCGCCTGAATCTCATCTAAATTTGTCTGAGCAGTTGCTTTCTTTTCTTCAATCGCAGCAAGCTGTGTATCATATACAGCCTTTTTCTCATCATAACTCTGTTTCGACTCTAAACGTTCTGCTTTCTCTTTTTCAATCGCAACAAGACGACCCTGTAAATGCTCGTCTGTCATCTCTGCCGCACGAATCTGTTCGTTTAATACCTGAATCTGGCTTTCTAATTTTTCTTTTGTTACACTTGCCTGGCTCATGTTTTCACGGATAGAATTTACCTTTTCATCCATGTCTTTCATTGCCTGTTCTAAGGATTCGTACTCTTCTTTGATTTTTTCGTAAGCAGCATTGCTTTCTTCCATTTCTGCAGAGGCAATCGCCTGCTTTTCTTTCAATTCTTTTTCATCACGCTCAATACGTTCCATTTCTAATAAGAACATATTCACGTCATATTCTTTTAATTCACTCTTTTTATTCAAGTAAATCTTTGCTTTTTCAGACTGTCGTTCTAATGGGCCAACCTGACGTTCCAATTCAGCCAGAATATCATTTACACGAACTAAGTTTTCACGTTCGTTGTCTAACTTTTTCTGTGCTGTGGCCTTACGTTTTTTATATTTTACAATACCTGCAGCCTCATCAAAAAGTTCACGACGTTCTTCTGGTTTACCACTAAGGATTCGGTCAATCTGCCCCTGTCCGATGATAGAATAACCTTCTTTACCTATACCTGTATCATAGAAAAGTTCTGTTACTTCTTTCAAACGACATACATTGCCATTGATAAGATATTCACTTTCGCCCGAACGATACAAACGTCTGGCAATCGTTACCTCTTCAAAGTCAATCGCTAACTCATGATCCGAGTTATCTAACGTAATAGCTACATATGCATAGCTAAGTGGTTTTCTATTTTCTGTACCAGCGAAAATAACATCCTGCATAGATGAACCACGAAGCTGCTTGGTGCTCTGTTCACCAAGAACCCAACGTACGGCATCCGCAACATTACTCTTACCACTACCATTTGGTCCTACAATACCTGTAATACCGTTATGAAAATCAAATACTATTTTATTGGCAAAGGATTTAAATCCATGTACCTCTAAACTTTTTAAATACATTCTTTACTCTCCTAATAATGTAGGCTTTAACATAAGCAATGCTTTATAAGCCGCTTCTTGTTCCGCCGCCTTCTTTGTATGTCCTTTTCCAGTACTAATCTCTTTATTTCCGATTAATACACCCACTTCAAATATCTTTTCATGGTCAGGACCTGATTCACCTAATAGAACATAAGTAAGTGTCTCATGCTCTCCCTGCACTACTTCCTGCAGGATAGTCTTGCTATCATAAAAGAGGTGTTTATGTTCAATGTCTGTCATAATAAACTTAAGAACAAACTCTTTTGCATTAGCAAAACCACCATCCAAATAAATGGCACCTATCACAGCTTCCATTGCATCGGACAAAACAGACTTTCTTTTTCTACCGCCAGTGCGATCCTCTCCTTTTCCTAAAAACAGAAAATCTCCTAACTGTATTTCTTCCGTACAAATAGCTAATGTAGGTTCACAAACAATACTTGCACGAAGCTTTGTCAACTGTCCTTCTGTAAGATTTGGATAATTTTCAAACAAAAATTCACTAGAAAGAACTTCTAATACCGCATCTCCTAAAAACTCGAGACGTTCATTATCAGAAAGTTTTTTCAAATGCTTTTCATTTGCATATGAACTGTGTGTCAATGCCTGTTTTAGAAGTTGTTCATTTTTGAAAGTATAACCAATCAGTTTTTGAAACCTCTTCAAATCTGACATTCCCTTTTCCTCCTGTCATACAACGCAAAATAGACTGCCGCAGTCTCCTGCGACAGTCAGTTATTATTTTTTCAATTAACCAGCAATAACTTTTTTAATCTGTTCTACAGCATCGCCAACTGTAACGATTTTTTCAGCTTCTTCATTTGGAATTTCGATTTCGAATTCCTCTTCAACGCCCATAATAATCTGAAAAACGTCTAATGAATCTGCACCAAGGTCATCACCAAATGTGCTTTCCATTGTAATAGAATCTTCTTCTACATTTAATACTTCAGCGATAATTTTTTTGATTTTTTCGAATTCCATAGTTTTCTCCTTTTTCTACTCTTCTTCTGCTGCAGTTTCTACCGAAAGGAACTGTTTAATCTTTCCATTGATATCCTGCTGTTTAAATGTTACACACTGATTGATAGAAGTGGTAATCTCCATCGCCTTGGAATTTCCATGGGCTTTTACTACTAAGCCATTTAAACCAAGAAGTGGAGCTCCGCCATATTTAGCAGCATCAAAGTCTTTTAAAGTTTCCTTCAATGCAGGCAAAGCAAGAAGTGCACCAATCTTACTCTTTAGTGTGCTCATAAGCCCTGTTTTTACGATACCAATAAGTGTAGAAGCTAATCCTTCATACAATTTCAAGATAACATTTCCAACAAAGGCTTCACAAACGATGACATCTGCACCGCCGTGAGGGATTTCTCTGGCTTCAATACAGCCGATGAAGTTGATGCCTTCACATTCGTGAAGTAATGGAATGGTCTCTTTTACAAGAGCATTTCCTTTTTCTTCCTCAGCACCGATGTTTACAATTGCAACCTTAGGATTTTTCACCCCAACGACGTTTTCCATATAAATAGAACCCATCTGTGCAAACTGTACCAGATTTTCTGCTTTTGCATCTACGTTTGCTCCACAGTCAATAATGAGCGACATACCTGTCTCTGTTGGAATAATAGGTGCAAGTGGTGGACGTTTAATACCTTTGATACGTCCTACAATGGTCTGTCCTCCTACTAAAATAGCTCCGGAACTACCTGCTGATACAAATGCATCTGCAATTCCTTCTTTTACCATCTTCATCGCAACTACCATAGAAGAGTCTTTTTTTCTACGAATTGCAATTACTGGCGCTTCTGCCATTTCAATAACTTCCGAAGCATGAACCACTTCAATCTGGTCGGCTGGGTAAGAATATTTAGCTAGTTCTTCTTTTACCACATCTTCTTGCCCAACAAGGAACACCTTGATATCTTTACGAGAAGAAACAGCATCTACAGCACCTTTTACGATTTCCACTGGGGCATTGTCACCACCCATGGCATCAAGTGCAACTTTTGTAATTTCCTGCATACCATACCCTCCTTATGCATCTAACACAAAATATACTATAAGTCTATAAGGAAATCAACAAAAATTGCAAAAAAATAAGGGTTTGAATTTCTTCAAACCCTTGATTTCTTACATTCTAATTAGTCCTGTGCAATAATTTCTTTCTTATTGTAGCTTCCACAGTTTTTGCAAACTCTATGAGGCATCATTAATTCACCACATTTGCTGCATTTAACTAAAGTTGGAGCAGACATTTTCCAATTAGCTCTTCTCTT
>JAZKYR010000096.1:0-3159 GCA_045612245.1 Agathobacter sp. | reverse complement strand
CATTTATCCTTCTCAATAAAAAAAGGTGCACTTATCCCCTTCCGAGAAAAAGTAACACCTTCTGGTATTTTCATTAAGACCTCTGTCTATTCGCCATTCTTCTGAACGACTCGCTTAGTATAACATCAAAAACCTTACAACGCAAGTACCTTTGCCACAACATCAGCAATCAATGTGCTCACGGACAAATCTGGTACACCTGCAATCAGATTGTCACATTTGTTCACTGGCAATAAGATGCGTGTAGCCTCTGCCTGTCCTACCGCTATTGCCATCTGCGGAGTCACCTCTCCAAACATGGCATCCGCAATTACAATACCAATTGGTCCAATAATAACATCCGCTTTTCTACAAGCCACTATCACTGGATTCTCTCCTGTCGCAGCATGAGTTGCACCTGCCTTTAACATCGTTGCAGTTGCCGTCGCATTGGTTCCCACTGCAGTAATATCTGCTTCTACAACACTCTCTTTTAATGATTTAATAATCTGTCCACCGAGCTGTCCACCCTGTCCATCTATTACTAAAATATTCATTTTACTTTATCCTCCTCATATCCCTCGTCTCAGTCATGATATAGTCCACTCTTACATCGTGAGGTTCTCGTTCAATCATGCCATCCTCTACCATCTGGCAATCGTAAGCCACCGCAACCATACATATATTCTTGTGAAGATTTCCATCGGCGAGCCTTTGCAAATACTTATCGTAATAGCCACCGCCATATCCAATGCGATTACCAGCTCCATCGAAAACTACTCCAGGGATTATCGCAAGCACCACATCTTCCTCATCTAATTCGAGTGGAATTGTTGTTTCTGGTTTCGGCTCTTTGATCCCCAATATGCTTATGTCAAACTCTGTGTTTTCATTAATCAAATAAAATTCCATCTGTTTTCCATTCACTCTTGGATAATAAACCTTCTTCCCACACCTTTGCGCCACCAGATTTATTTCCTGTGTTTCTACCTCACTTCTCACCGGCATATATAATAATAGTTTATTACATTTTTTGAAACACTCTAACTCCATCACCTGTTGTGCAATACATATACTTTTATCATGGCGCTCTTTGAGCGACAAAGCACCTCGCAGTTCTAATATCGTTTTTCTCAGTTCTCTCTTATCCATTATTCCACTTATATGCTTATTTTTTCTTTTTAAACAGACCAATAATCTTTGAACGGAACAAAATTATGTTTAATACCACAAAGAATGCCAATGCAACAAACCAGGTTCCCTCAGGATTTTCAGGCGCCTGTGCCGCTATCAACATAAGTGGTAAACCAAAAATAATTGCCGGAAAGTTCTGATATACCAAGTTGTCCGAAACTGGTGTTTCAAACTCTGGATCTAGTTCTCGAAGCAGTACAATACCTGTACTGGCTGTACCTGTTAGCATACCGTACATCGCAACAAGCTGTTCATCCTGATAATCTTTAAATAATACTCTCGAAATCACCCAGTTATATGCAAAGGATAAAATCGCCCCAATCACACAGATGACAATAAGCACTCCAACATACCCTTCCATCGTGCTTACTCGAATTGCAGAAATACCTGCAACTACCATTACATCATAAAACACATTACGAAGACGAATCATTAAAAAGTCATTCACGTAGTTTTTCTTTAAGATTTTCTTCTCTTCAAGAACACTAAGTAGTTTCTTTACACCTGTTGCAACCAATACACCAATAAGGAAGTTAAAACCATATACAATTGATTTTAATCCTGGTATCAACTCACCAAGCAGGAAAATAATACCATATGTAATCATATAGCTGCCTAAAATAAATGCAAGTTGAACCCCTAAAGTATCCATGCTTTCGTACAATGGAATCTCATCCTGTTTTGCTGAACGATTACTAACTGTTTTCATCGTTCTAGCAACCTTCTTCATAATATTATTCTTTCTCTTTAACCAAGACAGATACAGAACGCCACCAATGCTTGCACTTAAAAAACCGAGCGTCGCAATCGCAAGTCCAAAGCTCTTTCCGCCTACAAAACCATAATCTGTTTCGTAGATATTACCATAGTTCATCGCCTGTCCAGTTCCTTGTCCAAAACCAAACGGTAAAATCATACCTGCTGCAGGGAAAATCTCTGTAAAAATTTTAGATATCAGGATTGTCAACCCTAGCCCTGTCATCGCTTGTACTAAATAAGTACCAACTGTCGTCAGACCAGTATTAAAAATTTCAACCTGTCTTTGTTTTGTTGCCTTTTCTCCCGAACTCTCAAAGGTAGATGCAATAAACCCTAATGCTAAAGCATGATAAGTAATAGTTTCTAATATAGAAAAACCATCTCCGCCCATGAAATCGGTATTAAACATACTGTCTCCAGTAATTGTCATATATACCCCTGACACAAACAACAGGACAAACCCTGCCAATACCGATGTTGGAATCAAAGACTCCTGAAGTTTTTTAATAGATTTCTTTATCAAACTTGCTGCTAATAATCCCAGCAACAACATCGCAAATACGTTTATTCCACCCCATACACTAATATCCCAAAAATTATTCATGACACACCCCCTAATAATTTTATACAATTATTTTAGCAATAATTTAAACCTCGGTCAATTATCAGTAGACTTTTCGTCCGAAACCATTTATTATAAATTCAGTTACATTTATATAGAAGAAAGGACTTCATTATGTGGATTGCAGATGGATGGAAGGATTACCAGGTAATCGATTGTTCGCAGGGTGAAAAATTGGAACGTTGGGGCAGATTCGTACTGCTTCGTCCAGACCCACAGGTTATTTGGGATACTCCTAAGAAAAATAAGAATTGGAAGAAATTAAACGGACATTATCATAGAAGCAAAAAAGGTGGCGGTGAATGGGAATTCTTTGATTTACCAAACGAATGGAGCATTCATTATGCCTTGCCAATCGGCGAGCAGCTTACCTTTAACTTAAAACCATTTAGTTTTAAACACACAGGCCTTTTCCCAGAACAGGCTACAAACTGGGATTGGTTTTCAAAGAAGATTAAAGAAGCTGGCAGACCTATCAAGGTATTAAACCTCTTTGCTTATACTGGCGGTGCTACTTTAGCAGCCGCTGCTGCAGGCGCAAGCGTAACACACGTAGATGCTTCCAAAGGTATGGTAGGCTGGGCAAAAGAAAATGCTGTTTCTTC
>JAZKYR010000095.1:0-11262 GCA_045612245.1 Agathobacter sp. | reverse complement strand
TTATCGCTTCTATCTTTTGCTAAAAGGGGAATCTGTGCCAAATCCAATATTTGTAAAATATTTGTATAGCACATTTCATACTGAATCGTAATTCCCAAGAAATCCAAATCTTTAATTGGCTCCTGTGATTCCAAACCGAACAATGGAATATTTTCTTCTTTCATGATCTGATGTAAATCTGCCCATGGAGAATATACTCTTTCACACCATGTATCTTCACGTCGATTGAACATATCATATAGAATCTGAATTCCAAGATGAGACATACCAATTTCATATACATCTGGGAAACACATTGCAATACGAATATCTACGCTGTCTTTATCTTTTACAACGCTATTTAATTCATTACCGATGTATCTTGCAGGTTTTTCTACCTTCATCAAGATTTCATCACTTAATGCTAATTTTCTCAATGTTAAAATCTCCTGTTTCTAAAAGTTTTATATTTCATAAACATACATAGTCATTATATAGGAAAACAAAGAAAAAAACCACAGTAAATCTGTGGTTTTTAGTCTTATTCTGATAAAAGTCTTTTTAACAAATATTCCCTGTTATTGATAAACATTTCCGTCACTTGATAACTATCTGTTTCCATGTAATTACATTCATGAATCTCTCCGTCATCAAAGGATAATATCTGTGCATTTGGAATTCCTAGTAAAATAGGTGAATGACTCGCTACAATAAACTGCGCACCGTTCTGTTCCAATTTATGCATCTCAATCATAAGCGTAAGCTGCCTCTGTGGTGACAAAGCCGCTTCTGGTTCATCTAAGAGATAAAGTCCGTTTGGACGGAAACTACTTTGTGCCAAAGCAAGAAAACTTTCTCCATGCGATTTCTCGTGATATTTTTGAGAAGGATGATCCCAAGTAGAATATTCCATTTCTTTTGTTGCAACATTGTAAAAGCTCTCTGCACGTAAAAAATAACTCCACTCTGGCTTATATGCTCCTTTTCCTAAACGAATTGCTTCGTGCAAATTTGAATGGGAATCATAGGTCGAAAAATTATAATTTTTTGACCCACCCTCTGGATTAAATCCATAAGCAACTGCAATAGCTTCTAGTAATGTAGATTTACCAGTACCATTTTCACCTACAAAGAAGGTGATATTCTTCTCAAATACTAGAGCATCCTCAAATTGTAAGGCAGGAATTTCTCGTATGTAGTTGTTTTCATCTATCTTACTCCAATCGATTTGGAGGTTTTGGATAAATTTATAGTTCATATTTCTCCTCTACCTAATATTCTTTTTTAAGCATTTAACAATTTGTGCTCCACCAGCAAGTATCATTAGTGCTGGAATAATAATTAAAACATTAAATCCTTGTTGAATAATCATTGCTATAAATCCACAACCACATAATACAAAGAATATTCCAACATAAAGTCCTAATACATCTATCTTGCACATATCAAAATATCCTTTTATTGTCAATATACCTAAAAGAAATACAAGCACACCAAAGAAAAAGAATCCTCCCATAAAAAACAGACTAAATTCTTTTGCTATAATACCTTGAATCAACAAACCAACGCCAGCTACGATTAATGTTATCCATGAAATAATAAGTAGAATTGCACCAATAGCAGGAATTCCAAACTTGGATTTTTTTACTTTGTTCGGGAATAACTTTTTCTTTGCAAAAACAATACCTGCAATCCAAAATAGACCGGAATATAATAACATTCCATAGTTTTTATCTCTTAAGCAGATATATGTAGCAAAGATTAAGAATCCAAACCAAATTAGAAAGAATATAATTGTATAGAGTTTGTAAAAAGGATTATTTTTCATAATTATCTTCCCTCTTTATTTCTTTAACACCTAGCAAAGCGAGCAAAAATGAAACTACAAAAATCGCAATTTCTGTTGCAGATACACTATCCATAAACAAATCTACTACTGTCAAACCAATCGCTGTAGCAATCGTATCAATAAACAAATATAAAAATCTTGCTTGTCCAACAGTTCCTCTGTGAAATTCATTTAAAAGTACCATTGGTAAGGCCTCTGCTATTAGACTTATTGGATATGATAATATGCTAGCTAATAAGAAGAATAATATAATACTTCCTACTGACTCATATTCGAATCCAAAGAAATACATAACAAATCCGCCAAATATCGCGATGATTGATACAATCCCTAATATAATTATTAAAACTATAAGTACAGCAACTATTTTAGCTCCATATTTTTCCCAGATGTTCTTCATTTAAATATCCTCAAATAATTAATTACATGCAACAACTATAACATAAAAAGCGCCTAATTCCAATGTCTCAGACTTGAAATTAGACGCACACTTCAACTAACGAATTCCATATTTTTCAATAACATAATCCATATCCTTATCACCTCTACCTGAAAGACAGATAAGAACAGAACCTGTTTCCATTTCTTTTGCTAACTTAATACCATATGCAACTGCATGTGAGCTTTCAATAGCTGGAATAATACCTTCCATTCTTGATAATTCAAAGAAAGCATCAATGGTATCTTCGTCATTGATTACATCGTATTTTACTCTGCCAAGTTCATGTAAGAAAGCGTGTTCTGGACCTGATGATGGATAATCCAAACCACTTGCAACGGAATATACTGGAGCAGGGTCACCATTTTCATCCTTTAACATGATACTGTTAAATCCATGCATAACCCCTTCAGAGCCATACTGTAAGGTTGCAGCATGATCACCAAGTTTTGTTCCGCGACCAAGTGGTTCAATGCCATAAATATCAACTGGATCATTTAAGAATCCTGAGAAGAAACCAGCTGAGTTAGAGCCTCCACCTACACATGCAACAACTGCATCTGGAAGTTCACCTGTCATTTCTACAAACTGCTCTCTTGCTTCAATACCAACGATTTTCTGGAAATCACGAACAAGCATTGGGAATGGATGCGGACCTACGACAGAACCGATACAATAAATGCTATTTTCATAATCCTTTGCATATGCATCAAATGCTGCATCTACAGCTTCTTTTAAGGTAGCAAGACCATCTGTTACCTCTACAACACTTGCGCCTAAAATTTTCATTCTAGCAACGTTTGGAGCCTGTTTCTTGATATCAACAGAACCCATATATACGTCACATTCCAAACCAAAGTAAGCGGCTGCTGTTGCAATCGCTACACCATGCTGTCCTGCGCCTGTTTCAGCAATTAATTTCTTCTTGCCCATGTATTTTGCAAGAAGTGCTTCGCCCATACAGTGATTTAATTTATGCGCTCCTGTATGATTTAAGTCTTCACGTTTTACATAAAGCTGTACATTACCTAATTTATTTGATAATCTCTCTAAATGCGAAATTGGAGTTGGTCTTCCCTGAAACTCTTTGCGGATACGTCTTAATTCATCTATGAATTTTCTAGACTTACAAATAGTAAAATATGCTTCTGTAACCTCATCCATCGCCTTTTGTAATTCTGGTGTTACATATGATCCACCATATTTTCCAAAGTATCCATTTTTATCAGGATAATTTTTAAAATAGGTATCAAAATCTACGCCGTTAAAATTCATATCAATCAACTTCCTCTCCGATTAAAATATTATAATAACTGTATTATTCAGAAAGGCTTTTGTCAATGAATTGAAGCGATTATGGATATACCGAAAAATTATGCTTATTATAACAAAATTTACGAATAATCAAATTGTTTTATAACTAGCAATAATCTTACATTCCGATTAAATCCGCTGCATCTGTATATATATCAACTTTATAATCGGATTTAGGATTTCCATATTTAATTTCAATTGATTTCGTTGATAAATTATAATGCCAGCCTGTTTCAATAGAATCAAACTTCTTTTTGTATAAAATCTGCGGAATCATCTGACCATTTACAGCCACTGCAAATGGTGCATTTTTAGGATATACTACGTCTAAACAAACCTGTTTAAATTCACTGTCATAAGTACCTTCTGATGTAAATGCAAGTGAAATATTATTATCAACAGACATAGTAATCGTTGTTATACGACAAATACCATCTTTATAGTCCATGGTTTTGCCATCGTCTTCGTATAATACAAAAGAATTATCTTTGTCTGCTACGCAAATAATATGCAAGTTACTTGCGACATCTTCATTTGTCATTGGAAGAATCGCACCGCTTGTAAGATACATAGGAATCGAATCTAACGAAACAGGGATTTCGATGGTCTGTCCACCATCATATTTTTCTCTGGTTTTAAAATCATAGAAATCAGTACCACTTGGAAGATAAATAGATTTCACTGTCTGACCTTTTTCTAAAACGTTTGTAATGAATAAAGCATCTCCAAACATGAAATTCTCAGCTTCATCATAACAAGTGCTATCATTTTGAAACACACTGCACAGAGGCTGCAATATACTTTGTCCTTTTACATGAGCCAGATACATCAGAGAATACATATATGGGATCATTTGATAACGTAAGTTTATCGCATTTCTGATTTTATCCGTATATTCAGGATACATCCATGGTTCTGTTACTGTAATATCAGAATTTACAGAATGAATCGAAAATCTTGGATGGAATATGCCGTTTTGTACCCAGCGAACCAAAAGTTCAGGTTCTGGAGAATTGCCTGCAAACCCGCCAATATCAGAACCATAATTTGATACACCACAAAGGCTCATGCCAAGCATGGTAGCAATATTATATTTAAGTGTATCCCATGACGTATAATTATCCCCAGACCAAGTCTGTGCATACTGTTGTATTCCAGCATATCCAGCACGGCAAACGATAAATGGTCGATTTCCAGGATAAGTTTCCAGTATCGCTTCTTCTGTAATATGACACATAAGATTTGCCATAATAGCCTTTAATTGTCCAATTGTTCCTGTTTTGCCATCGAAATCACAACGGGCATCCAAATCCAAGATGCTGTCATATTCACAGTTGTCATTCCAAACAGAATCTGTACCATATTGTAAAATATGTTCTTTTAACTGTTCTTTCCAATATTTACGTGTTTTAGGGTTTGTAAAATCTGCAAAAACGCCCTTACCACCCCACCATTTTCCAACACAAGGGTTGTCTGACTGGCTATCTATTACAAATATATCTTCTTTTTTAAATTCTTCTATTCTAGGATGTGTTAATAGTATTCCTGGTTTTACATTAGGCGATACCACAATCCCTTTCTTTTTCATTTCAGCAAAGAAGTGTGCAGGATCTTTGAAACGAGCCTTATTCCAGGTGAATACACATCGTTTAGAGCCTTCTATTGTATCTTGTACAGTATAACCGCTAGAAAGCTGGAATCCTGAAATAGGGATTTCTTCTTCTCTTGCATTATCTATAAATTCTAAAATCGCATCATCAGAATCCTTAGGAAGTTCCGAATAATACATAGAAGAACCCAAATATCCTAAGGCTGCTTTGGGGAGCATTGCAGATTTTCCTGTTAAATCGGTATATCGACTTACTACATCTTTTACAGATGGACCTGCGATAAAGAAGAAATCAATATCGCCACCATTTGTACGATAAGCGGTATGTCTTCCCCAATAGTTGCTTAGTTTTCGACCAATATCGAAATCGCATTCATAGGTATTATGATAGAAATAACCAACTGCTTTCTTTGTTTTATCATTTAATTTTACAAAAAATGGAATATGTTTGTATAAAGCATCCGTTTCTTTTGCGTTGTAACCAAAAGCATCCGTTTGGCAAAAGGACATGTGTTTTTCAAATTTATTAAATGCCCCACTTCTTTCGCCGAATCCATAGAAGTGGTCTCCTTCTGTGATTTGACTCGCATGAATTCTGCGTTTGTTAGAATCTTCAAAATATGCCATTTCAGATACATCTTGATGAAGAATCGTTCCTTCTTTATCACATATTTTAATAATAAATGGATCTTTTTCGATTATTATATCTAGTACTTCCCCATACAAAATCACAGAATCATCTTTTCCATCCATGATAGGTGATTTAGGTGTAATACATTTTCTTTTTACACCTAAGAATTCATCAAAACGATCTTCCCATCCAGTTAGCATTAAAGTATACGATTCTTCAACAAAATCACCATCAAATCCAACTCTGATACGTACAATCTCATCTGTTAAGAACCAAACTCTTACCTCAACACCATTTGTTTTAATAACTGTATATGTGTTTTCCTGTGTAATACTACTTACCTTTGAACAAATTCTCATATTTTTTCTCCCTCAAGAATATGATGCTTTCTATGTTCCGATCATAACACAAAAGGCAGTGTCTTTACTAGACACTGCCTCATAAATTAATATGCAATTTATCGCTGAGAAAGTTCCTGTGTAATATCTTCCCAAGTAACACCTTTTTCAACCATTAGTACCATACAGTGGTAAAGGAAATCCGAAATCTCATATTTGATTTCTTCCGGATCAGGATTCTTCGCTGCTATTACAATCTCAGTACTTTCTTCTCCAAGTTTCTTAAGAATCTTATCTACACCTTTATCAAATAAATAGTTTGTATAAGAACCTTCTTTTGGATTTTCTTTTCTATCCTTGATAATACCGTATACTTCTTCAAAAACCTTGAGTGGATTCTTTTCAATATAATCCTTTTTTACAATATTGTTGAAGAAACAAGTAGTGTTACCAGTGTGACAAGCAGCACCAACCTGTGATACTTTCGCTAAGATTGTATCAAAATCACAATCTGCGGTCAGTGATTTTACGTACTGATAGTGACCAGAGGTTTCTCCTTTTAACCAAAGCGTTTGTCGGCTACGGCTAAAATAAGTCATCTTTCCATTGTTTATGGTACTATTGAAAGATTCTTCATTCATATACGCCATCATAAGGACTTCATTTGTACGATAATCCTGTACAATAACAGGCACTAAGCCTTGCTCGCTTGTCTTTAGGTCTTCCCATTTCAAATCTGGCGCAAAGTTATCCATAATGATTCCATCTGCTGAAAGCTCTGATTTAAGTTTCATGATATCCGTTTCTGGATCATTAAACAAAGGTCCTGTAATACCACGAATATTTTCCCTGCTTAAAAGGAATAAAATATCGCTATATTCACTCGAGTCAGAATATACAACATATGGAATATTTGATAAATTGTCAATTGCATCTAATATCTTTAAATTTAAGATATATAATTCGTGAACTGTTTCTTCGATATAGGATTTGTGCTTAAATATAAAATCTACATTGTGTACAGAAAGCACAATTCTATCCTTACCAAATCGCATTCCAGCTTCTTCTGCTAGACCGATACTGCTTGGTTTAGCAGCGTTGAGCATGACCTGTGCACAACCAGCATAAAGAAGTTTCTTAATATCTTCAATGCGGTTGATATTTCCGCCAGCACATACTTTGATTTCAATATTACGGTTGATGATTTTAATAGTATTAATATTTTTTTCGTGCTCATCATCATCTGTAGATAAGTCTAAAATAACAATTTTGTCTACACCACTATCATTGTACATCTGACAAAGTGTGTATACATCTTCAATTTCTGTAAAATCAGTTGTAGACTTTACAGCTTTGCCATTTTTTAGGTACAAAGTGGCAACTATGTTTTTTGTATCCATTACAAACTTCCTTTCGTTGACAATATGTCCGTAATACGAGGATCAACTGTCGTTGCTTCATCAAGTGCTTTAGCAAATGCTTTAAACATCGCTTCTGCCATATGATGATTATTTCCTGGAGTAAGCACTTTGATATGTAGATTCATTCCTGCAGTATATGACACTGCATAAAAGAATTCTTTAATCATTTCTGTTTCTAAATCCCCAATTTGTGGCACTGTAAAATTTGCATCCCACGAAAAATATGGTCTACCACATAAGTCTACAGCACATAATACAAGACTTTCGTCCATAGGTAAAATAAAATTGCCATAACGCTTGATGCCCTTTTTATCTCCAATTGCTTCCTTGATAGCCTGACCAAGAACAATACCACAGTCTTCTACTGTGTGATGTGTATCTACCCCTAAATCTCCATCACATTTTAAAAGCAAATCAAAGAAACCATGCTTAGAAAAACCTTCCAACATATGATCAAAGAAACCTACGCCTGTATCAATATCAGATTTTCCGTTTCCATTCACAACAAAACGTGCTTCTATATCTGTTTCTCTCGTTTTTCTTTCAATGTTTGCAATTCTATTTGACATATAAGTAACCCTCCAATGGCTCATTATAACTCTTTTTTATTAAAAAGACAAATTAATCTTCAAAACGAACTCTTATAGAGTTTGCATGCGCTGTTAACTGCTCTGCTTCTGCAAAATCTACAATATCTTTATACACTGCCTGTAAAGCTTCTTTTGAATAATTGATAATGCTTGATTTCTTCACAAAATCGTCAACGCTTAATGGTGAGAAAAATTTTGCAGTACCGTTTGTAGGCAAAACATGATTTGGTCCAGCAAAATAATCACCAAGTGGTTCTGATGAATATTCTCCAAGGAAAATAGCACCTGCATTTCGAATCTTAGTCATAATTTCAAACGGATTCTTTGTCACTACTTCTAAGTGTTCAGAAGCTATTTCATTGGTTGCATCAATTGCATCTTCCATATTTTCTGCAACTAAAATATATCCGTAATTATCCAATGATTTCTGAATAATTTCTTTTCTGGATAACACAGCCACAAATTTATCAACCTCAATAGAAACCTGTTCTGCAAGTTCTTTACTTGTTGTGATAAGGATTGCAGAAGCAAGTTCATCATGTTCTGCCTGTGAAAGTAAATCTGCCGCTACAAATTTTGGATTTGCAGTTTCGTCTGCAAGCACAAGGATTTCACTTGGTCCTGCAATAGAATCAATGCTTACATATCCAAACACTGCTTTTTTAGCTAAAGCCACATATATATTTCCTGGCCCTACAATTTTATCAACCTTTGGAACACTTTCGGTACCAAAAGCCATAGCTGCAACAGCTTGAGCACCACCCACTTTGTAGATTTCATCTACTCCAGCTTCTTTCGCTGCAACAAGAGTTGTAGGATATACTTTTCCGTCTTTTCCAGGAGGTGTAGTCATGATAATTTTACGTACACCAGCTACTTTTGCAGGCATTACATTCATAAGTACTGAAGATGGATACACAGCCTTACCACCTGGCACATATACGCCTGCTACATCAAGCGGAGTAACTTTCTGACCTAAAATGATTCCTTCTTCTGTAGTAAACCAAGAATTTTGAAGCTGTTTTGCATGATATTTTTCGATGTTTATTTTTGATTTGCGAATAATCTCTAATAATTTCGCATCTACCTGTGAGTATGCTTCTTTGATTTCTTCTTCTGTAACTAAAATCGAATCTGAATCAATTTTTGCACCATCAAATTTCTCTGTATATTCAAAAAGTGCAGCATCCTTATGTTCTCGGACATTATTTACGATTTCATTAACTTTGCCTTCAAATTCTCCATAGTGATTAGGACTACGTTTTAAAAGACTTTCTAATAAATCGTTTTTTGTATCTTTATTTAATGCTAAAATTCTCATTTACAGTACCTCTTTTAAATCTCGAATCAGTTTTGTAATTCGTTCATTTTCCATCTTCATACTCACTTCGTTTACAATCATACGTGCAGACAATGGACAGACTTCCTCTAAGACATCCAGTCCGTTTTCGCGAAGTGTTGCGCCTGTTTCTACAATGTCACAGATAACGTCTGATAAACCAACAATAGGAGAAAGTTCGATAGAACCATTTAATTTAATAATTTCGACAGTCTGGTGTTTTTCGTTGTAGAAATAATCTTTGGCAATCTGTGGATATTTTGTCGCTACACGAATCTGTTCCTGATGTTTTAACAACTCTTTGGCAGATTCTGGTCCACAAATACACATTCTACAGTTTCCAAAGCCTAAATCTAATACTTCATAAATATTTCTACCTTCTTCTAAAATTGTATCTTTTCCAACAATACCAATATCTGCAGCTCCATGTTCTACATAAGTAGGTACATCTGGTCCTTTTGACAAAAAGAACTTTAATTTTAATTCTTCATTTACAAATATAAGTTTTCTTGTGTTTTTATCTAATATTTCTTCACAAGTAATACCAATTTGCTCGAATAATTCCAGTGTTTTCTTTGCTAAACGACCTTTTCCGAGTGCGAAGGTTAGATATCTTTCTTCTGTCTCCTGTTTCTTTACAGAAGTTGCTGTTAAAAGCTGGTCTATTACGAATGCAAATCCAATTGCAGGAGCATCTGTATCGAAGTTGCTAAGAAGTGTATCATAACGACCACCTTTTACAATTGGTTCACCTAATCCATAAGTGTATCCTGCAAAAATGATTCCGGTGTAGTATTCATAATTACTAATCATACCGAATTCAAAGGAAATATATTTATCAATGGCTTTCTCTTTTAAATTCTTATTTAATTCTTCGAGTGAATCAACTGCTTTTGCAATCTTTGGATAATTCTTTGACCATTCCTTAGCATTACACATATCCTCTTCTGTAATATCAAAATCAGCTAAAAGTAAGAATAAATTTTTTAAATCTTCTTCGATTTCTAATTTAGAAACAAATTCTTCCACACCAAGGAAGTTTTTGTTCTCTAAAAGACTTTTAAGCTTATTTGCATGTTTTCTTCGCATGTTTGCGGCATCTAATAATGCATCAAAGAAACCTGCATGACCAACAGAAATTTGAAAATCTTCAATTTCAATAGATTTAATACAATCTACAACAATAGAAAGCATTTGTGCATCTGCAAATGCAGATCCATCGCCAATATATTCTACCCCACACTGTGTCGTTTCTTTTAGTTTTCCCTGATAATTGGAAGCGTTTGTAAATGTGTTACCCATGTAACAAAGTTTTACGGGCTCTTCCTCTGGGTTAAAATACTTAGCAACACATCTTGCAATTGAAGGTGTAAAGTCTGGTCGAAGAACTACTGTATTTCCTTCTGTATCAAAGAATTTAAACAAATCTTTTGATGGCGTGGTTCCAATCTGATTACTAAATACATCAAAGTATTCAAATGTAGGTGTCTGAATGTCTAAACAACCATATTCAGCAAATACCTGATGCAACTTATTCTGTATATCTAATTTTTTCTTATAATCTTCGTTATAGAGGTCTCTTACACCATCTGGTGTGTGCAATAATTTGTTTTTCATATATAACCCTCGCTTTAGGATAATCCTATCCTACTATAATTTGAAATTATTATAAAATAATAGGGTACTCATGTCAACGTGAGTACCCATGCTTATTTGTTATATGTATTATTCGCTATGGAATAGCTTAATCTCT
>JAZKYR010000094.1:0-10418 GCA_045612245.1 Agathobacter sp. | reverse complement strand
TGGTTCACAGAAGAATTCTAATTCCATCTGTTCAAATTCACGAGTACGGAATGTGAAGTTACCTGGTGTAATTTCGTTACGGAATGATTTACCAATCTGTCCGATACCAAATGGAATTTTCTTACGTGATGTTCTCTGTACATTTTTGAAGTTTACGAAAATACCCTGAGCTGTTTCTGGTCTTAAGTAAACTGTATTTTTAGCATCTTCAGTTACACCCTGGAATGTTTTGAACATAAGGTTGAACTGTCTGATATCTGTAAAGTTGTGTTTTCCACATGATGGACATGGAATGTTGTGTTCTTCTACGAAGTTTTTCATTTCTTCCTGTGACCAAGCATCGATAGAACCTTCTAATTCGATACCATTTTCAGCACAGTAGTTTTCGATTAACTGGTCTGCACGGAATCTTTCGTGACATTCTTTACAGTCCATAAGTGGATCTGCAAATCCGCCAAGGTGACCTGATGCAACCCATGTCTGTGGATTCATAAGGATAGCACAGTCAACACCTACGTTGTATGGATTTTCCTGAATGAATTTCTGCCACCATGCACGTTTTACGTTATTCTTTAATTCTACACCAAGATTACCGTAATCCCATGTATTTGCAAGACCGCCATAAATTTCTGAGCCTGGGTATACAAAACCTCTGGCTTTTGCAACCTGGACAATCTTTTCCATTGTTTTTTCCATAATTAGTTATTCCTCAACTTTCGTTTATTTATAAATGATATAAGTAAGCACTTCTGTATACTGGCCTTCTTCATCTCCAAAATCGAAAATGATATCTTCATCACCTGAAATTAATTCGTCTTCGCTAATTGATTCATCTGAACCTTCTGCTTCTGTACCGAATTCTGTATCAATCTCAGTTGCTAACAACTGAGTTCCACTTTTGATAACTACATAATCTTCTCCAACTTTTTCAACATTCTCAGTTGATACAAAGCATACTTCCCCTGGAACTACTACTTTTCTGTTAGATTTGATAATTACAACTTTATATTCTTCTTCACCTGTAAATTCTCCTACACTAGCAACATATGCTTTTTCGTCTGACATCTTTGCAAATTCTACATCAAACTTATAGCCAGCTTCCTGTGCTTCTTTTACAGTACCAGTAAAGAAATCTACACCATTTACATCTTTGTAAACTTCATCACTTGCATATTCAAGCACTAAAGTAGCCATGCCTTTTTTAACTGCGAGCGATTTTTTCTTTAATGAATCTTTCTGATTTTCTTTGTTATATGTATTAATAACGTCTTTTACATAACTTTCCAAGGCTTTCTTTTCATATGTCTTTTCATCGAAAGCTTCTATATCTGTAGACACGATTTTTCCATCTTTTAATACATATACTGTACATGTATCAGTTTTGGCATAATCTGATCCACAACTATTAAACAACAATGCTACTAAGAAGATAACAACAGCAAGTAATACAATTGCTCCGCCTCCAAGTACCATTAATCTCTGTTTTTGTTTTGTTGTTTTTGCAACCTGTTTTTGTTTTTGAGTTGTTTCTGTCATACTAATTCCTCCAAACCAACTAATTACTAATAATCTAAACTATTATACACTTTTCGCCTTTTTATTTCAACATAAGTTCGTCAATAATTTGCAGAGATTTAAAAGAATGTTTCACATAGGTCCTTAAATAATCTCTCATAATCTTCTTTAATTCACTGAGAACTTCTTCCGATAATTGAAAGGTAAACAATTTTTCTATATTAGAAGATACTATAAATTGCATTGCATAGCGAGTGGATTCATGTATCTGTCTCGTCTTCTGCCCATGTTTGCATTCGGGACAAAAAATCCCACCACGCCATACGCTAAAATAATCTAAATTTTCCGTTTTACGGCAATGCATACACGAAAACACCGTTGGTCCTTCGCCATTTATTGTCATTGCCTTTAGTTCGAAAATAACTCGAACTAAATCATTAGAAAAAACTGGACTCTCTAAAGCTCTTAGGGACTGGTACAAGAGTTTTAACATTTCTTTTTCATCATTGTTTTCCTGACAAAAATAATCTGCAAACTCAAGAAAATAGAATCCCATATAAGCCGCATCCACATCTACTGTCAATTCACGAAAATAATTATGTATTGTAGCTTTGGATACATTATAGGAACTTTTTCCTTCGAAAAGTTCAAATTCCCCAAAAGAAAAAGGATTAGTCGCCGCCAGAAGCTGACTATTCGGTCTTCTGGCACCTCTGGCAAATGCGGTAATCTTTCCTCTTTCCTTGGTCAGAATCGTTATTCTTTTGTCGTACTCAGAAATCGGCATGGCGTTTAGCACCATTCCCGTTACTATTACCGACTGTCCCATCTGTTTCCTTTTCCTTTTCATCTTCCGTGACACGATTACGATAGGTTAGGTAGTCTTCTACCTTCCCAGTTGTCCAAAAGTTTTCCCATGATTTCTCCATTGCATTTCCCTCCACTAATTTTAGGTTTTGCAATGTAGCTGTAAATATCCCCGAAAAAAATTGGAAAATTACTGGTCTTCTCTATACCCAAAGTTCTTAATCAAGAAATCACTGTCACGCCAATCTTTCTTTACTTTCACCCAAAGTTTTAAGTTTACCTTGGTATCTAACAGGCGTTCCATTTCATATCTGGCATTTGTACCGATTTTCTTAAGCATAGCCCCCTGTTTTCCAATAATGATACCTTTATGGGAATCTCTTTCACAAACTATGGTTGCATCAATATCAATAATTCCTTTGCGCTCTTTCATCTGGTCAATACCAACTGCAATTCCATGTGGAATTTCATCACTTAATGCATGAAGCGCTTTTTCTCGAATGATTTCAGCACAGATTGCTCTCTCTGGCTGATCTGTAATGGTATCTTCATCATAATACTGTGGACCATAAGTCAAATACTTGAAAATACTGTCGATGATATCTTCCGTATTATTTCCTCTTAGCGCCGAAGTAGGAATAATCTCAGCGAAATCATATACCTTACGATAAGTATCAATGTATTCAAATACAGCATCTCTATCTACTGTATCGATTTTGTTGATTACCAAAATAACTGGCGTATTTACCTTCTTTAACTGTTCAATAATATGTTGCTCGCCTGCACCGATAAAATTCGATGGTTCCACCAACCAGAGAATAACATCTACTTCATTCAATGTCTTTTCTGCAACATTTACCATATATTCGCCTAATTTGTTTTTTGCTTTGTGAATACCTGGTGTATCTAAGAAAATAATCTGTCCCTTATCCATGTCTGTGTAAACAGTCTGGATACGGTTACGAGTCGTCTGTGGTTTATTTGAAGTAATCGCAATCTTCTGACCGATAAGACGGTTCATAAGTGTAGACTTACCTACATTTGGTCTGCCAATAATGGTTACAAAACCAGATTTAAAATTTGCATTCATAAAATTTCACCTTTATCTATTATTCATTTAAACTCTTAATATTCATGAACAATTCTTTTTCTTTCTGAATATTATTCTCATTTCCAATGACACATAAGTTGCCATCTTGGATAACAGCGTCTACGATATCTGCCAAAGCTCGAATATCTTCGTCTGTAGCATTTAAGATTTGATTACGTTCTATCTGAAGTTCCTCTAAACTAAGTTTTTTCAGATAAGCGGTAATCGCGCGCTGACCTTTTCCTTCTGGATAAAGAGGCGCATCCAGATTTCCAAGTGTACCAATGATATACTTAGTCATTTCTCTTTCATCCGCTTTAAATTCACGAATATACGCTGGCATATTTTCATATGCTTCGTTCGTTTTTCCTAAGTTAGGATCACGATAGGATGCAAAATACGAGTCTCCAGTGCGAAGGAAGGAACTTCCACAACCGTACGCACCACCTTTTACTCGAACATTGTTCCATAAATAATCATAACTCAAGATCATCTTCAAAATCTGAAGTGCCCCCGTATATTTATAGCCATGATTTACAAAGTTTCCGGAACGAGACACATACTGGATTGCTGAGGCATCTGTAAACGCCTCGTTGCGCTGTCCAAGTGTATATACCTCATCAACCTTTACATCCTCACCCAACGGCAATGCTTCAATAAATCTCTGGAGAACTGGTACTGCTTTTTCATAAGCCTCTTTTTCTGACGTAAAGCTTATCAGTAATCTTTCCTGTCCTAAAATCTGTTCAAGAACTTTGCGAAGACGGGAAATAACCTCTTCTGGTTCCCTCTTCATCTGTTCATCCATCTTACAGATTTCTTCGTAATACATAATACCCGAAGTCGCATCCTGGATATAACCATATTTTGAAAAATATGCGAGACTTCTCGTTGCAGAAACCACATGTCCAGCACTACTTAATACCGACTGAAGACGTGACTTCGTCTGAGCAACGATTTCTGATAAACGTTTTACATCATTTATTTTTGAAGTGAGCAAAATTTCCTGTAAAATAGCAAGAGAATCTTCCATATTTTCTTCTAACATCTTAATACGGAATTCATACTTCATATGATATTTTCCAGTTTCTTTTGAATCTGCATAGGTCGTAAGCCCACTGGAAATACCGCCTGAATGAATGTTTATCACATTATTCAGTTCTGAAAACGTATAACTATCTGTATCTACAAAGCTAAGTACGCTACGAAGGAAACCTAAGTATGGCAAATCCTCTTTCGCAATATCCCCTGCATCAAACATGAATGTAAGATAATTGATTCCGTTGGTAAACACCTCATGTCTCACTACAGATACATTTCCAATCTGTTCCTCGATATTACTAAATGGAAGAACATTTCTTCTCATATCTTTTCTTTCGAGCATTGGAAGCGTGTTCATATCCTCTTCCGAAGATGGTTCTTCCTGATATTCTTCCAAACGTTTGGTATCTTCTATTATTTTTTCCAATTCAGCTTCAGAAAGCCCTGCCTTGAAAGCCTCTAGCTTCGCTTCCAGTTCTGCCTCCACCTTGGTATTCAATCCTTTTTCTGGCTCAAGTGAAACCACTGCACCATGTGGATTGTCCAGCAAATATTTCTGGATTAAGTTCTCATAGTACCCTGTGTCTACCTGCTTTTTCAAGAAGTCGAAGACACCCAGCATTTCCATTGCATCAAAAACACTATCGTCATCAAAAAGCCATGTACCTAAACACTCCAGTCCATACAGAAGTCCCTTTGGATAAGAACCAAAATCTGCCTCACGGAATCGGAATTCAGAGCTGTTAATCGCTGCCTGCACAGAAGTTTTATTAATTCCTTTTGCTACAATCTTTCTTAACGTATCCTCTATAATCTCTACGAAGCGTTCTTTGTCGCAAGCATTCGCATTCTTTGCACAAACATGGAAAGTCGTCTGTAAGGTCTCATCATCAAAAGATCCATATACATCCTGTCCAATTCCTGCATCAATAAGTGCTTGTCTTACTGGTGCACCTGGTGCACTGATAAGCACATAATCCAACACTGCAAAGGCCTGTCGCAATGTCTTTTCATGGACATCACACACCACCTTACTATATGCAAGGTATGTATTATCTTCTTCCGATTCTTCACTAGCAATCGGATACTTTCCTACAACATGTTTTACTTCTTTAAATGCCTTCTGTGGTTCAATATGTGACTCCACTTCAATAGCTTCATAAAAGCTCAAGTATTCCTTATCCAACCACTCTAAGCGTTCCTTCATATCGCAATCTCCATAAAGGAAAATGTAAGCATTGGATGGATGATAATACTTTTTATAAAAATTCAAATATTCTTCAAAGGTAAGCTCCGGAATATGTGCAGGATTACCACCAGAATCTTTTCCATATGCATTGTCTGGAAAAAGGCTTTTATAAATCGCATTCTGCAAGCTTTCGTCTGGTGATGAATATGCACCTTTCATCTCATTATATACTACACCATTGATAGTAATAGGCGACTCCATATCCTCGAGTTCGTAATGCCAGCCTTCCTGTTTGAAGATTTCTTCACATTTCAAAATATTTGGATGTAATACAGAGTCCATATATACATCCATAAGATTTTTAAAATCCTGTTCATTACAGCTAGCCACTGGATAAACCGTTTTATCTGGATAAGTCATCGCATTTAAAAAGGTATTCAACGACCCTTTAACCAATTCCACAAACGGATCTTTCACTGGAAACTTCTCCGAACCACACAAAACACTGTGTTCTATGATATGTGGTACACCAGTTTCATCTGTCGGTGGGGTTTTAAAACCAATATAGAAAACCTTATTATCATCGTCATTGGAAATCAGGGCAATTCTTGCGCCACTCTTTTTATGACGAAGTACATATCCCAAAGAATTTATGTCATTAAGCTGTTGCTCTTTTACTAATTCATATGCGTCTAAGTTAAAAAAACTCATTAATATTCCTCCAAGCACATAGTTATATATATTATACCTCATCAAGCCCGGTTGAACAATAAAAAAGTATGGGCGCAAATTTATTTACCCCATACTTTTTTCTAAGTTTTTATTTATGTTCTCCTATGAATTTCTCCATCCAAATCAAATGATACCATCTGTCAAATTTGATACAACAGTTATTAAACTGTGCTACTTTTTTGTAACCCATATGTTCATGGAATTGCATACTATTATTCGTAAGGTATTCATCTTCTACATCTGTATAGGCAATACTTGCATAGACGTTCAAGATTCCCTGTTCTGCCAGTTTGTCTTCAATTTCTTCGTACAATCTTCGACCAAGTCCGCATTTCACTGCATCCTTATGAATATAGATACTTACTTCTGCACTACGATAAAAAGCTGCACGTGGGTGGAATCTACCTGCATAGGCATATCCTATGATTTTACCATCCTGCTCTGCTACTAAGTATGGATAATTTTCCAAAGTGTTTTCTATTCTCTTTTCAAAATCCGCCAAACTTGGAACATCATATTCCATGCTAATGGCTGTATTTGCAATGTAATAACCGTAAATTTCTAAAATTGCTGGTGCATCCGATACAGATGCTTCCCTAATTTTTATTGACGTCATTTCATTTCTCCTATTTATACGCAATAAACTTTGGCAACTCATCTGGTGAACCAACTTGAATTACCAATAAATCATCTACATAAAACACATAAAGTTCTTCTTCTCTATCATCTAATTCATAGAAAATCCCCATTTCGTAATCATTTCCTGTATATCTTTTATTACTTACAATGGCTTCTTTTCCGTCAATTAGTTTTGCTAAATCAATATTATTTACATTTTCTATGATTTTTGCATTTTTCAAGAAGTTTTCGATGTAAGATTCTTCTAAAACAAATTCTGTTTCTCTTACATCACCCTCTACATACTCCATGGAAATCACATAAAAAAACAGAAAATTCTTTACATCAAAGGTACGAATAGATACATCATATTTCTCGTTATAAGCATAAGCCTCGTTATAAGAATGATTATCATCATATTCCGAAAAATCTCCATCGAAATTACATACGATAAGTTTTTCTCCAGTATCAATTACAATATTTGGATAAACCACAAGAACCATGGCAATCAATGCTGCTACTACAATTGCAACCCTTTTCCAAAACTTCATATTCAGAACCTCCTACATTTCCTGAACTAATTCGATCAGTTCTCTCTCACTTAGAATATCATTTGGATAAGGATACGTCTTCGCCATCTTATCAAAACGATTTAGAAATTCTGCTGCTCTCTTTACGTCCTTTTCAGCCAAAAGCGTATATGTATACTCTGTTCGAATAATACTTGGGAAGTTTTTCATCTGCTTTACAAACTTTTCGTACTCTTTGTTATGTAAATAAATCGCTTCACTTGTATTCTTTCTTACTACAAGCTCGCAATAAATTCTATCGCAAGTTAAAAGGCTTCTATACAATCCAGAGATTGCAGTTTCTTTATTTAAGAGATTTTCTATATATTCCAATGCTTCCTCTAAACGCCCCTGATCCATTAACCAGTTCTCATGGAAAACAGCAGTTGCTGCCACAAGTCCATTCTGCATGTCGTCATCAGATGGAACAGCAAACCAACTTTCTGGCATATCTTTTAATCGAACACCCTGTAACTGCTTCTCATTTATTTTCAGTTGCAACCAAAAAGCGTACATCGCAGCAGGATTTTTTCCTAAAGCAAGGGCATTGCCACCATCATTCCTAACAGGTCCCATCTGCAAAGGAATTCCATTTGTAAGCGCATATGCAATTCCCATTATCACCATACATTCTGAAAAGACTAAAAGGATTTCATTTTCCTGTCCATAATATCCGATTACAGCAAACAGTATTGCTGTAATTAAATTCATAATACATCCACCCAGATTGAATAATACCACCGGAATTTTTCCATCCACCAATTCTGGAGGCACCATCAAACACTGTCCGCCTGTACCAGCAAGCGAAAATTTGCGAAGTTTCAATTTTCCATTCGACTTAAGAAGCATAAGACTTCCTATACGGAAAGAAGAAAACTCATATCCTGATAAAAGGCCGAATACCAAATGCCCCGCTTCATGTACCACGATTTGAAGAAACATCGCCAAATACATAGCTAACAATAAAACCACAAGGCCTTCGAAAAAGCCTTTTTCACCAGATTTTACGATTTCACCTAATATTTTTCCTACAAGACCTCCACATGCCATTCCTGCCATAAGCATGATAATCATAAACACAATCTGTCCAAATTTATTATCTTTCTTTTTGTTATTACTCATCTCTATTCCTCGTACTATCTGATTGGTGTTCTAACCTCAATCAAATTTCCATCTAAATCGTAAAATCGAACCAACTTCTGTCCCCATGGGTATTCCATTAGTCGATTCACGAATTTGATTGGCTCATTATAATTCTCAAGCTTTGCAACAAAAGCCTCCATATCCAGTTCCTCAAAATATAGTACGGAAGCATTATTTTCAGACACAACTTCCTTTTTTAAAACCTGCTCCCAGACTTTTTTATCCTGAAGAACCAACCCTTCTGTAAGGATTACATTTTCATCTCCATCTAAAACTACATCCAAACCGAATAAATCTTTATAGAATTTCTTCGATTTCTCAATATCTGATACCACTACAAGAAAATTTTTAAGTCTCATACTTTCCTCACCTTATAAAAGATTGTATACCTGATGTAAATCCTTGATCTCATAATCAATCTTCACATCTTTGTCACAGGCAACCCCCTTTGGATTGTACCAACACGCTATCATCCCCGCATTGTTAGCTCCTTTTATATCACTGGTTAAAGAATCACCGATCATAAGCACTTCTTCAGGTTTAAGATTTTCAACACGTGTATTCAAATCATCCATTACTCGGTCAAAAAATTCTATCGCTGGTTTCTCTGCCCCAATCTCTTCTGAAATAAAAACTACATCAAACAGTTCCCCTAATCCAGAATTCTTTAACTTACCTGTTTGTGCTTTCTTAGTTCCGTTGGTTGCAGCACCTTGAGGAATTTTTCCTTTTAGATCTTTTACAATCGCATATGCATCATCATTAAACACAATGGTTTCACCCAAAAGTTCCTGGTATCTGTCATTGAATGCAGGAGCAACACTGGTATCAATTCCATACATTGCAAAGAATTCCACAAAGCGGCCTTCCGTAACCTCTGGTTTTGTCATCTCTCCTCGTTCCAATGCCTGCCAGCGTCTCTTATTAATAACGATGTATTCCTTGAACATTTCTTCTGTGAGCTCACCCAACTGGAACTCTTCAAAATCCTTATTTAAAGCTGCGACTTCCGCTTTATTAAAATTTAAAAGGGTATTATCAATATCCCATAAAATTGCTCGAATCATATTTTACCTCTATATATTTTTCTTTCCATTATACCTTAAATGTCAACACAGACTCTATTATTAAAACAATTACTATGATAGGTAATATCACATAGAAATATTTCTTTTCCATATATAGCCCGCCTTCATTTATATCTACCTATATTTTACTACACGCTCTTAGTTTCACCAAGCACTTTCTCGCTCATAAGCAGAGACTCGGAAGCTACGCTTCCTCGTTCGCGGTGCTCGTCGAATCTTCGCATTTTAAACGATGTTTGCAAGCAATCACGTTTACATGCTTGATTCTCCTCTGCTTATTCGCGAAAAAAAGAAAGCCCTCCGCTTTCGCGAAGGGCTTGGTGTCCTATATTCAAAAGGTCTGAGAAACAAGTTCTCTGACTGTCGCGGTGCTCGTCAAAACTGGATGTAAACATCCGTCTTTCCTCGCTCCTCGCGCACATTAAATACGAGTTACATTTGCAGCCTGTGGTCCTTTATCTCCATCAACTACTTCAAATTCAACCTTTTCACCATCTTTTAATTCTTTGAATCCGTCCATATTAAGTGCTGAGAAATGAACGAACACTTCGTTACCAGCTTCATCTGAAATGAATCCGTAACCTTTTTTTGCGTTAAACCATTTAACTGTTCCCTGCTGCATAACT
>JAZKYR010000093.1:0-30760 GCA_045612245.1 Agathobacter sp. | reverse complement strand
CTACTATAAATATAGAAATATCGAGACCTTTAGCAATCTGCATAAATACACTTGTGGCTTCACGCACCTGTGAAACACTACCCGGAGCAGAGCTCACACTATCGCTAAACATGGTCTGAATAGAATCGACTATTACAACACTTGGTTTTTTACGAGCAATTACTTCCTTTATAACATCAAGGTTCGTTTCGCATAATAATTCCAAAGAATCACTAAAAGACCCAATTCTTTCCGCTCTAATCTTAATCTGCTTCAGAGATTCTTCTCCAGAAATATATAGCACGCTTAAATTCTTATTACTTAAATTTTTACAGACTTGTAATAATAATGTAGATTTTCCAATACCTGGATCGCCACCTACCAATACGAGAGAGCCTTTTACGATACCTCCACCCAATACGCGATCCAACTCTTTCATTTCCGTGCTGGTGCGCTCCTCATTTGCAGAAGAAACCGCTGATAAAGGCACTGGTTTTGCTTCCTCTAAGGCTTTCTTTACACTTGCAGTCGCACTGCCCTTTCTATCTATAACTTCTTCTACAAAAGTATTCCACTCTTTACACCCTGGACATTGTCCCATCCATTTGGATGATTCAAAGCCACAGTTCTGACAAAAATATACGCTAGTCTTTCCTTTTGCCATTCTTCCTCCTATAAATCTTTTCTATATAATATAGAAAAAGAAAACCCGGCCTTTTCGACCGGGTTTCATAACACATTGATTATTTCTTGTTTACTAAAATAGAAACTGCTTTTTCACCTTCTATTTCTACACTAAGACTTAACTTACCGCCCAAATTGGTACTCATAACACCTGCAGACACTTCATCCACAGCGATTTCATACTCTGCTTCTGGCTCAAGCCCTAATGTAATCTGTGCACTTTCATTTCCTGTAACTGCAAAAGAAACCTTGTCATCTTCTTTTTTAAAATTGAGCACCGCTGTTCCTGGAACAGACTCATATACAAAGATATCATTGCATTCCAATTTCGTAATATCCTTATAGGTTTTTACCTTATAAGAATTACCATCATGATTGAAATTATCTAATTTAGCCTTTGCATCTAAGATATAATCACCAAAACTAATGGTTCCATCTGTTTCTACACGAATCAATTCACTAATCCCAGCCATTTTTCTCCTCCTGTAAATCCCCACAGCGATACGTTTCATCGCTTGTAAATATTATAGCATTACGAGATACAAATTGCATCTTTTTTTACAGATATTGTAACCTTGTCTCCAGCCTTCACTGCACCCTTGATAATCTCTTCTGACAATCTGTCTTCTATCTCATCCTGTATCTTTCGCTTCAATGGTCTTGCACCGTATTTTCTGTCGAATGACTTTTCTACAATAAACATTTTGGCTGCACTGGTTACATTCAGTTCAATATTTAATTGTTCCTTGCAACGTTTCTGTAATTCTTTTACCATAATCGTCACAATATGCTTCATGTCTTCTTTATTAAGGGCACGGAACACGATAGTCTCATCAATACGATTCAAGAATTCTGGCTTGAAGATACGCTTCACTTCTTCCATAACACTTTCTTTCATCTTCTTGTGATCCTGCTTTTCGTCCTCTTTATTACCAAATCCAAGTCTCTTTGGTTCAATAATCGCCTGTGCCCCTGCATTGGACGTCATAATAATAATTGTATTTTTGAAATCTACTTTACGTCCTTGTGAATCTGTAATATGACCTTCATCCAATACCTGAAGCAATACATTAAACACATCTGGATGCGCTTTTTCAATTTCATCAAATAAAACCACTGAGAATGGATTGCGACGCACCTTTTCGCTTAATTGGCCACCGTCTTCATGTCCTACATATCCTGGAGGCGAACCAATTAATTTAGACACGCTGTGTTTTTCCATATATTCGGACATATCCACACGAATCATCGCATCTTCTTTTCCAAACACCGCCTCAGCTAATGCTTTGGAAACTTCTGTCTTACCTACACCGGTAGGCCCAAGGAAAAGGAATGAGCCAATTGGTCGTTTTGGATCTTTTAACCCTACACGGCCTCTTCGAACAGCTTTTGATACCGCTGTAACTGCTTCTTCCTGTCCCACCACTCTTTTTTCTAAAACAGATTCTAATTTTTGCAAACGTGCTGCTTCGTTTTCTGTTAAACGATTCACTGGAATCTTGGTCCAACCTGCTACAACGTCTGCGATTTCACTTTCGCCAATCACTGGCTGCTTTCTATTTGAAGTGTTCTTTGCTTTCTTTTCCTGTTTTTCTAATTCCTTGCAAAGAGCTTCCTTGTTTGCCTTTTCTTCACGAACTCTTTCCAGATCCCCCGCCTGCAATGCATCTTCAATCGCAAGTTCTGCTTCGTGAATTTGCTTATGCAAACCATTTAATTTCACTGGGGAGCCTAAAAGTCCCAAACGAATTTTGGCTGCGGTTTCATCCATAAGGTCAATCGCTTTATCTGGAAGAAATCTATCATTAATATATCTTGCAGATAAAGATACCGCTGCTTCTACGCCTTCGTCAGAAATTACTACCTGATGATGTTTTTCGTATAAGCCACGAACGCCTTTTAATATCTCGATAGTTTCCTGGATAGATGGCTCTTCCACCATAACTGGCTGGAAACGTCTTTCTAATGCAGCATCTTTTTCAATATGTTTACGATACTCTTCTATCGTAGTCGCACCGATTACCTGCAATTCTCCTCTTGCCATAGATGGCTTTAAAATATTTGCCGCATCTAAAGAACCTTCTGCTCCACCCGCTCCAATAATCGTATGGATTTCATCAATAAAGAGAATGACATCACCAGCAGCAATCACTTCATTGATTACCTTTTTGATACGTTCTTCAAATTCTCCACGATACTTTGACTTCGCTACAAGACCAGACATATCTAACGATACAAGTCTTTTTCCCTGTAGCAAAGTTGGTACCGTACCATTTACGATACTTTCAGCAATTCCTTCTACGATTGCAGTTTTTCCTACACCAGGCTCACCAATCAAACATGGATTATTTTTTCCACGACGGCTAAGAATTTGGATTACTCGCTGAGTCTCTTCTTTTCTTCCAATCACAGGATCTAAGAGACCTTCTGCTGCCATTTCTGTCAAATCTCTAGAATACTGATCCAATGTAGGAGTTGCAGAACCTGCCTTTGCTGCATTTCTGCTTTTCGCAAACTCTTCACGATATTTTACCGGATCCTCACCCATTGCACCGATTACATCTGTAAATAACTTCTGAAGATTTACACCTAAAGTATTTAAAAGTCGAGTTGCAGCACAATCCCCTTCTTTAATTGTCGCAAGTAAAATATGTTCTGTACCAACATTTTCATATCCAAGCTTACGAGCTTCTTCTTCGGATTTCTTTAAAATATGCTGTGCTCTTGGTGAATATCCATCTCTTTCAGCTACCAATGTATCAGCCTCGATAGATATCAGTTCTTCTATCATAGAAAGTAATTTGGAAAGTTCTACACCGTTTGCAGTCAGCACTTCAGAAGCCACACCTGTGCCTTCTTTCAATAAACCTGCAAGGATATGTTCTGTCCCTACATAGTTGTAATGCATATTTTTTGAAAGTCTATTTGCGATATCTAATGCTCTTTTCGCCTTACTTGTAACTTTCATTTATTGCCTCCAAGAAATTAATCAAAATCGATGAACTCTAAATCTCCATCGTCTGCTGTGGATGACAGATTTGATGCTTTTGGAGATTCAGCTTCTACTATCTTTTGTACTGATTTCGCAACTAAATCCTCTTCTTCATCTACATCTTCTTCATCCGAAACGTGCTCTTCTGCACGATAATAATCGTCATAGTCATCTTCATCATCATATTCATCAAAGAAATCGTCGTTTGAACGATTTTTGATAATAATGATTACAATAGCACCAATTAAAAGAATTATAACAACTGCTGCAATTCCAATAATAATATATTGTGTCATCTTCGCAGCATTTAATTCTTTCTTTAATGCTGCATTTTCACTCTCTAAATCAACCTCTGCATCTGCTTCTACCTCAGGATTAATAACGATATAACGCTGGAAGGTTTCTTCTACAGAGTCATACATATACCAGCCTTTTTCTCCAGCATCATTCATACAATAAATAAGATAGAATTCGCTAACCTTTGGTTCTGCAGCATAAAAGGTTTCTGCTCCAAAAATATTCCAAACTGAAGATGTATCTTCTACGGATTCAGTACCTTCCTCAGTCTCAATATTTTCAGCACCTTCACCCTTTAACTGGTATGCAGTTACAAGACCCTTGCCTTCAATTGAGAAGGTGCAACTTTCAAAACCTTCTGGGGCAGGGTTCTTCTGCTCATTTGGTAATAATACCATTACATAACTTTTTTCTGATTCAATCTTGATAAATGGGTAAATTGTCTGCTGTTCTTCATCATACACATATAAAGAACCTGCATCATTGGAATTATTTAAGTATACAACCTTTAATTCCCCTTTGCCAAATGAAAGCCCTGGCATCTGCTGTCCATTTACTACTACGGAAGTAGTTTCAAAATCCGCAGGAATACTTTCCTTAGGAATTTCTTTGGTAGGTTTTAATTGTTCCCCATTCCACTGTAAAACTTCATTTACTTCAGCATCTTCGGTTTCTGTTTCAGAAGAATCAGGATCCGATTCTGCTTCGGTCTTACGAGTAACTACAATTGTATATTTCGCTTTTACACCATTTTCTGCACGTACAATGATTTCAATGGTGTTCTGTCCTACTTCCAAATTCACAGTTCCATTGCCTGTCACAGACTCAATAACGGCTTTTGAATTTGAAGTTCTTGCACTTACAACCACTTGCTTAACATTGTAATTTACAGATGCTGTATATTTTGTCGTATTAGGTTTAAAACTTGGAGATAAACTACCAGCGGATAACTTCAATGATGATAATGAGTTATCTCCTGATTTCTGTGGCTGTGATGAACCGCCACCACCTTGTGGCGCGCTAGCCTGATTTGCTACGGTAATCTTTGCAGATGCAGCACCTAAAGTAACATTTTCAACGGTATTATCATCTACCGCATCAATTACATTGGCACTGATATTTGCATCACCTGAAGTATTGGCCTTAAATGTAACAGATACTGTATTAGAACCTGCCATACTATACTTTCCAAGATTAATTGTGATAGTTCCACCGTTTGTTCCAACATCTGTAGATGCACTTACAAAAGAAAGTACATTGGTTGGGAAATTCAAATCTACGGTTGCTGTAATTCCACTTGGGACAGTTACGGAAACTGTAACATTTTGTCCAATGCTAACGGATGATGCACTAACCCCCAATGATACATTTGCTGCCTGTGCCTCAAAGTTTGGACACATCATGAGACTCAACACCAAAACCAAAGACAATGTGAAACTTAGAATTTTTTTCATTTTTATACCTCTCTATCCTTATTTGATTGCCGAAATGCCTAATATATGGCGATTTACTAACACCAAATCCTGAATATTTACGCTACCATTATTGTTTACATCTGCAGCCATCAATTGTTCTCCTGCTAAAACGCTTACCTTTAAGGTATGTCTGTTTAATCGAACTAAATCTGCAATTGTAATTTTTCCATCGCCGCTGATATCACCACGCACAACGATATTTCTAGTCGCTACTAAAGTTCCGTTTTCATAAATAGCAAGTTTATTTCCTGTTGCTACTACACCGGTATTTTCTGCACCCGCAGCTGTAAGCACTTTCGTAGTTACACCGTTACATGAAATATTTTTAAGGAAAGCTGCTGCGCTTGTATCTGGCGCAACCCCTGCAACATAATCACCTATTGAATATACGCTAGAAGTCAATTTGCTATTTAACTGTGCATCTGTCTGTCCATTTCCCGCTTCGCGGATAATCGTAAGTGTGTATGTCTTTGTATCCCCACTCTGAGATTTACAATATACCTTTATTGTATTTGTTCCTACTGCCAGGTTATAAGTACCTGTACCAGATACTGCTGATGCAGATACAACTGGTGCTGCAGATACGTTTACAGAAGAAATTCCATTCCCTACAATCGCTGTATATGAAGTCTTGGCTCCATCAAACGTTGGAGTAAGGGATACTCCTGAAACAGTAAGACTCTTTAAAAAATTATTTCTATTACCAGATGCAGTGAACTTCACTGGTTCACTTGGCATATTTTCATATACCGGAATTCGGAATGTGAATGCCTGCTGTTTATCAGGATATGCCTTTGCAACAGACTTTGATTCCGAAATTGCTGCTTCGATATTGGTCATATACTGGTGATTATACAAACCACCCTGTGCAATTACATCGAATTTCTGGAAGTATAAGGTATCTTGTCCTACCGCAATATAGTTTTTGGCAATCATTTCTGAACCGCCATATAAGGATTTGTATCTAGTATTCCATCCTTTGTTCTTTGCGAATGTAAGACCATTGGTATAAACAAGGGTACCTGTACCATATGCACCATGGTTAAAGTAATTGTAATATCCTTCGTATCCTGGATATGTACCAGAGATTAAACCGCTTGTACCATTTACCCCCTGCTCTTGCTTTACACGCCCTGCTAAATGATAGGGACTAACATTTACTGCCTTTGCGATTTCCATAAATGCATTGGCATAGTTAAGCATGGTACCATCACCATTTGCGATTTCCTTGGTCATGAAAGTACCATTTAGAATCGCATTCACACCTGCAATATTATGGGTCTGGCTATAACTTAAGCTTTCAAACATGAAGATATTTGTCTCGTTAAACCAGTTTCTAGGATCCATACAATATGCGATATAATCTGGATGAGCAGTTACCCAGCTAGAACTATCACGAATTACCCACTGATTGGTATACCAGTTGTATTCGCTATTAGCATAGGATTTCAAAGCATCGTTGCGATGAGTCTGAATCAAAGCTCGTCCCGGCTTAGATTCGTTTGCAATAACATCCGACCACGCCAAACCTGTTTTTACTGGTTCAAACACCCAATTTGGATGTAATGCATGAAGCACAGCCAAACTGTGTACATAGCTTTCTGGGAATCCTACACGACGTAAATAATCCTCATACGCTTCATCTACTTCAATATCTGGAAGCACCTCATTGATATAAGATGCGAAAATCCATCCAATATAGGTCACACCATCTTTTACTGCGCGGACACGATACCATTTACCACCATCTGAGGTAGTTTCATCTAAAAGTTCTACCTTATGTCCAACATTAAGCGCTGTTAAAATAGTGGTTCTATCTGTCCCAGCATCATCTCTTAAATTTATATTATTAGAATTTAAAGCACCATTTGCAAATGCTGTAGCATTTTTGTCCAACAACACATTTCCAACTGGACAATATCCTGTAGCCGTGCCACCAGCCTTTAGCTTATATGTAACCTTGTACCAGGTACCACCGTCATCGCCTCTAACTTCATCCACGACTGTAACTGGCTTTCCATATAAAAGACCATTCGCCTTTGCACCATTTGGTGATGGCGTTTTCTTCGTCTCTACCATAGATTTGTCCGAAGAATAAATCATCCCGGTTTGTGCTGTGTATGCATATGCAGTTATATTGTCAATCCCTAATGCACCGAAAAGAGTAACAACTACCAATGCAAGTGCAATTATCTTATGTATGTGCTTTCTTACACCAAAATTCATGTGTTTCCTCTACTTTCTAACGCTAAATTACATACTTCTCCAATTTAGAAAATATTCCAACATAATTATACAGAGCATCGCATACATCGTCAATCAAAATATAGTATTTTCCAGTGTTTTACTTCTATATTTAGTACTTTTTAGAAAATTTTAATATCTAACAGGCCACAAAAAAGTAAGATTGCTCCGGAAGCTTCCATAAGTGCCATTCCTAATGTAATAAACACCTTTTCAAAATCAATTTTGTTATAATTTAATCGTAATGTATTCATATCTTCTCTCCTTCTTAAAACCTTGTTGACGTGTTTCTTACAAAGAAGATATAAAACTTGATGTCCCATTAAACTCCCACATGCTATTTCTTCCAATAAAAAAAGAAGCCGAAAATCATTTCCCAGCTTCTCATTGTTTTATCCAAATGTATATTTAATTTCTACATCATTTCCTTTTACGGATACCTTGGCAGTACCACCGCAAATCATAGGCATCATAGGCGCCAGATGTCCAATGTCCAAATCCATAATAATTGGCACATTGTATTCTGCAAGCAAATCTGTCACGGCACGATACTGATCCACGCCAAAGGCTTCTTCTCCAAAATGGAGCGGACGTCCAATCAGAAAACCTTTCAAATGTTTAAACCAGCCAGCTTCTTTCATCTGCCAAATCGCACGACGAATCGATATCACATTTAAATCACAAGCTTCCATGAACCAGATAAAACCATCTTCTTTATATTTTTCATTAAACGCTTTTAAATTGTCATAAGCAGTTCCTGGATACATCTGAAGGATATCCATGCATCCGCCAATCAATCGTCCTTCCAATACAACCTCTTTTGAAGATGCAATCGCCTGTCCATCTTTACAAATATAGGTTTTGATTTCTACCGGCTCTGTAACATTGTATGGCAAAAGGGGATGTTCGGCATCTTTTAAGCTTTCCTTTTCCCATAATTTAAAGCTTTTTACCGTATCCGTCTTTCCGCAAAGCAAATCCCATGCTGTCTGAATGGATTCATGCCATGGTTCCATTCCAAAAGCTGCTGCACATGGACCGTAGATTGCAGCTGTATCCATGAGCGTTGCAGAAAGGAAGGTAAAATGTGTATTATCCGAATATCCCATAAACCACTTAGGCTGCGCATGTCCCATACGAGCAAAATCCATAAACGGAACCACTTCACACATAAGCTCTCCGCCACCACAGGAAATGAGGATGTCATTTTCCTCAGTGCAATACCAGTCATTTAACTCATGTCCGCACAAATTTGGCTCATTGCTGATACCAATTCCGGCTGAAGCAAAACAATTTAGTCCTAAATGAGTCTTATATCCCATGTTCTCCCATTTGTTTAATGCATTCTTAAATGCACTATTATAAGGCTCGATCGCACACCCAAAGGAGGGTGCTACAAAACCAATCGTACCATTTTCCTCTAAAAATTTTGGATATCTCATACTACTCCTTCTCCATTAAACTCTGGTATAAAACTTTCCATTGCTACATCTTCCTCCTGGATGTAGCCATTCTCTACACCAATTTCAATCGCATAATCCACATATCTTTCATACGTTCTTCTATCTACCTTGCGACTGAGTTCTGGATATTTCTCCACATGAGGCAGTGGTGTATACTGACTCATTAAACTAAGATATATCTGATTTCCATATGTGTCATGCAAATACTTCACAATCTGCTTTGCATCCTTTAGCTGACCAGGCAGCAGTAATTGACGAACCACAACACCCTTTTTCATCAAATCCACATCCTGATCTTTATCATAGACAAACTCTACCTTTGGCTGCTGTCGAACCATTTCCGCAATTGCGGCCTTTGCAACTTCCGGATAGTCTGCTGCATGTGAATATTTTGATGCAAGGTCTGGATTCCAATATTTGAAATCCGGAAGATAAACATCGACAATCCCTTCTAAGGATTTTAATGTATCTACTTTTTCATAACTACTTGTATTATATACAATCGGAAGGACAAGCCCCTGATTTCTTGCCTGTTGAACTGCCCATATAATATGAGGCACATAATGCCCTGGTGTAACCAAATTGATATTGTTGGCACCTTTCTCCTGTAGTTCCAAAAAGATTTCTACCAAACGCTCTGGCCTTATTTCTTTTCCAACCGATGCATGTGCGATTTCCTGATTCTGACAAAAAACACAATGCATGGAGCATCCACTAAAGAATACCGTTCCCGAACCTTTGGTTCCACTGATACAGGTTTCCTCCCAGAAATGAAGTGCTGCACGTGCTACTTTTAAGTTTGCACCAGCACCACACACGCCTGTTTGCCCATTCTTTCTATCGACTTTACATGCTCTGGGACATAACACACAGGAACTATACGGTTGCAAATTGACTGTTGTACAATTCTGCATAAAATCCTTTCTTAGCAAGAAGCTCTTCATGTGTTCCCTGCTCTACAATTTTACCCTCTCGCATCACCAGAATCACATCCGATTCACGAATCGTAGACAAACGATGCGCCACGATAAAACTGGTTCTACCTTCCATCATGGTAAGGAAGGCTTTTTGTATTTTCATCTCTGTACGAGTATCAATCGATGAAGTCGCTTCGTCTAAAATCAACATAGGAGGGAGACAAAGCATGACTCTTGCAATACAAAGAAGCTGCTTCTGCCCTTGTGACAAGTTTCCTCCATCCTCCAGAATAGGAGTATCATAACCTAACGGTAGACGTTTGATGAAACTATGCGCATGCGCTGCCTTTGCTGCAGCAATCATCTCTTCTTCTGTTGCATCCGATTTACCCATACAGATATTTTCTCGAATCGTTCCCTTCTTAAGCCAGGTATCCTGAAGCACCATACCGAAGTTTGAACGAAGACTCTTTCTGGTAATTTCCCTAACTTCATGGTCTCCCAGTAAAATGTGTCCACTACTTACATCATAGAAACGCATAAGAAGATTGATAAATGTCGTTTTTCCGCAACCGGTTGGTCCTACGATAGCAACTCTTTGCCCTGGCTTTACCTCCAGATTCAAATTCTCAATCAACTTCTGTTCTGGGACATATGAGAAGTTTACATCTTCAAGTCTTACACTTCCGTCTGCTTTCTCCAATACATAAGCATCTTCTGCATCTGGAATTTCTGCTTCTTCTTCAATGAGTTCAAAGATACGGGCCGCACAAGCTAACGCATTCTGAAACTCTGTCACTACACCCGAAATCTCATTGAATGGCTTGGTATATTGGTTCGCATAAGTCAAAAAGCAAGCCAGCTGACCTACCGAAATCCCGCCTCCTACAGCAGATACAGCACCGAAAATCCCTACTGCTGCATACACCAAACTATTTACAAATCTGGTAGAAGGATTCACCAAACTTGAATAAAATGTTGCATTCAACGAACATTTCTCAAGGCGTTTGTTTATTTCATCAAACTCTTCCTGCACTTTTTCCTCATGAGAAAAAGCCTGCACAATCTTTTGATTTTCAATCATTTCGTTGATAAGAGCTGTCTGTTCTCCCTTTGTCTTTGACTGAAGCTGGAACATGGAGTATGTCTTTTTCGCAATAAAACTAGCCACGAACAAAGACACCGGTGTAACCACTACTACCACTAAAGTAATCTTCAAATCAATAGACAACATGAACAACAATGTACCTACAATTGTTGCCAGGCCAGAGAAAAGCTGTGAAAAGCCCATCAGCAATCCTTCTGCAAAAGTGTCTACATCGGCAATCACACGGCTTACAATATCTCCGTGTAGTTTTGAATCGATATAGCTGATTGGAAGCTTTTCAATTTTCTCAAAAGCATCCTTTCGAATATCCTTCACAATATGGTAGGTCATGCGATTGTTGCAAACATTCATAACCCACTGTGCAGCTGCACTTATCGCTACTACTACAAGTGCTTTTTTCGCAATTTCACCTATCCCGTTAAAATCCACCGCACCTTTTTCTAAAATCAAATCCAAGGCATTGCCTGTAAGGATTGGGAAATACAAGGTCATTGCCACTGTAACCGTGGCTAACAAAATAGAAATCACAAGTAAAGGAATATACTTTTTCATATAACGAAGTACTTTTCTAATCATTTGCCCTCCCCCTTTCTTCTTTCTTGAACTGGGAGTCGTAGATTTCTCTATATACTTCACAATTTTCCAGTAATTCGGTATGTCTACCCATACCAACTGCTTCGCCATCCTCCAACACAATAATCTGATCTGCATGCTGAATAGAAGAGGTTCTCTGGGATACGATAAAAATCGTCTTGGTCTTTGCGATGGTCGAAAGAGCCATACGAAGCTTCGCATCCGTAGCAAAATCAAGTGCGGATGCACTGTCATCCAAAATCAAAATATCTGGATTTTTCACAAGCGCTCTTGCAATGGTAAGTCTTTGTCTTTGACCGCCGGAAAGGTTTCTTCCGCCTTGCTCTACCATGTGTGAAAGGCCTTCTGTTTTTTCTCTTACAACATCTGTCGCCTGTGCAAGTTCTACTGCCTGCATAAGAACTTCTTCTGTGGCATTTTCGTTGCCCCAGCGTAAATTTTCTGCGATTGTTCCGTGGAAAAGAACTGCCTTTTGTGGAACCACACCAATTTTGTCGCGAAGCATTTCAAGTGGGTAGTCTTTTACGTCCATGCCACCTACTTTTACCTGACCTTCACTTGCTTCATAAAAACGAGGAATCAAGTTCACAAGTGTACTCTTACCTGAGCCTGTACCTCCGATAATACCGATGGTCTGGCCTTTTTTAGCAACAAAGGAAATAGAATCCAATGCTTTTTCACTGCTTTTTCCGTAAGCAAAAGAAACATCTTCAAATTCTACCATAGCTTCGTCTGAAGCACTTACTTCAGCAGCTCTAAGAATTCCTTCTGAAGTTTCATCCGAAATCGATGGTTCTTTTTCTAACACATCTGCTACTCGATTGCCACAAGCGACAGCTTTGGTAATCAAAATAATCAGATTAGCCAATTTCACAAGTTCCACCAAAATCTGAGACATATAATTAACCAGAGCAACCACTTCACCCTGTGTAATAATCCCTTCAAACACCTGTCCTGCACCAGCCCAAATAATCAGAAGAGTCGCAACGTTTACAATAATAAGCGTAACCGGATTCATCAAAGCCGAAATTCTTCCCACCAGAAGCTGAACCTCTGTAAGGGCCTCATTACTTTCATTGAACTCATGCATTTCCTGTTCTTGTTTATTGAATGCACGAATCACACGAACACCGGCAAGGTTTTCACGTGTTTTGCCAAGTACGAGGTCTAATGCAGCCTGCACCTTTTTGTAAAGAGGCATGGTAATCAACATTACGCCATATACCACAATCGATAACAGCGGAATCGTAACTACGAATACGAAGGCTGCTTCCACATTTACCGTAAAAGCCATAATCATGGCACCGAATACGACAAATGGCGAACGCATAAACAAACGAAGCACCATATTTACGCCTGATTGAAGCTGATTTACATCACTGGTCATTCGTGTTATAAGCGTAGACGTACCTATTTCATCTATATCTGCAAAGGAAAGCTTTTGAATGTGTGCAAACAAAGCGCTTCTAAGCTGGGTCGCAAAACCTACTGCTGCTTTGGCTGCAAAAAACTGTGCACAAATTGCACACACGAGACCAATCACCGCCAATAGAATTAAAACTCCAAATCTCTGGAAAATGTAACCCATGTCACCATTCTTGATACCTGTATCAATAATCTGAGCAACTACCAGTGGCACGATAAGTTCAAAGATAGCCTCTAACATTTTAAACAATGGTGCTATGACAGATTCTTTTTTATAATCCTTTAAAAAATAAAGTATCTTTTTCATCTAAATTCCTTTTTAAGAATAAATAAGAGGTTATCATACTCTGACAACCTCCTACCTGTTTCTCATTTAAATTTTACTGAGCATCTTCTGGTTTTTCAACCATAGCAACTGCTGCTTTCTGCATTGGAATACGGCAGTTTCTGTTGTTACCAAATTCAACGATAACTGTATCATCTGAAATGTCGATGATTGTTCCGTAGAATCCGCTTGTAGTAAGTACTGTATCACCTACTGCTAATTCGTTAAGCATAAGAGCTTTTTTCTTTTCTTCTTTCTGCTGTGGACGAATCATAGCAAAATACATAAAACCAAATAATAAAGCCATTGGGAGAATTGTAGATGTAATCATATCTCCTGTAGACATTGTCTGTGCTAAAATTGCGTACATTTGTATTTCCTCCTATTTTTAAACTCTGCTACAAAGTATACTAAACTTTTCCCTTTGGGGCAAGCCTTTTTCCCTTTTTTTAGGGGATTTTTAGAAGTTTATTTCTGTCCCTGGGACATATTGTATAACTTTTCTGCTTTATAATCATGGAAACGGCCTGCATCTAATGCATCACGGATTTCTTCCATCATTGTATTGTAGAAATACAAGTTGTGAAGAACACATAATCTCATACCGAGCATTTCTTTTGCTTTCAGCAAGTGACGAATGTATGCGCGGCTGTAATGCTTACATGCTGGACACTGGCAGCCTTCTTCGATTGGACGCATATCCTTTTCGTATTTCTGGTTGAAAAGATTAATCTTTCCATGGTTTGTATAAAGATGTCCATGACGACCATTTCTAGTTGGGTATACACAGTCAAAGAAATCAATACCGCGTTCCACACCTTCCAAAATATTCGCTGGTGTACCCACGCCCATGAGGTAAGTAGGTTTGTTCTTTGGTAAATGAGGTACTGTCACATCTAAGATATGATACATATCTTCATGCGACTCCCCTACTGCAAGTCCACCTACCGCATAACCGTCCAAATCCATCTCTGCGATACGTTTTGCATGGTCAATACGAATATCATCAAAAATAGCACCCTGATTGATACCAAAAAGAAGCTGTTCTTTGTTTACTGTATCCTCTAAGCTATTTAATCTAGCCATCTCTGTCTTACAACGTTCTAACCAACGTGTAGTTCTGGCAACAGAGTCTTCTACATATTTTCTTTCCGCTACGCTGGATGGACATTCATCGAATGCCATAGCAATAGTAGAACCTAAGTTGGACTGAATCTGCATACTTTCCTCTGGTCCCATGAAAATCTTGCGACCGTCGATATGAGAATTGAAGTATACACCTTCTTCTTTAATCTTGCGAAGTCCAGAAAGTGAGAAGACCTGGAATCCGCCTGAGTCGGTGAGGATTGGTCTGTCCCAAACCATAAATTTGTGAAGACCGCCTACTTCTTTGATTAATTTATCGCCTGTACGAACATGGAGATGGTAGGTATTTGATAACTCTACCTGACATTTTACGTCTTTTAAGTCCTCTGTAGATACCGCACCCTTAATCGCTGCTACTGTACCTACGTTCATAAATACTGGAGTCTGGATATCACCGTGAACAGTGTGGAAAACGGCACGTTTGGCACGGCCTTCTTCCTTGAGTAATTCATAATTTGCCATATATATGTGTCCTTTCAATATTGCATTTCTTAATATTATCTCAAATTTAAGTTTCTTATATCAACTATGCAACGGCTCGAGGCAACGAGTTGCTTGACCTCGCCTTTTACATAGTTGATATAAGAAACTTATTCTATGGACATTATAAGAAATGCAATATTGAAAGGTCAAGTCATTTATGGTAAATTATTGACAACAGTTGGCGTCTTTGCGAATAGGGCGTGACTGAACTGTTGAATGTTTTAGAAAGTGGGTGTAGTTTATGGCTGGATCAACGTTTGGAAAATTGTTTAGAGTGACGACATGGGGAGAGTCTCATGGTAAAGGTATCGGTGTCGTAGTAGACGGATGCCCTGCTGGTCTTGCTCTTTGCGAAGAAGATATTCAGTTATTCTTGAACAGAAGAAAACCTGGTCAGTCAAAGTTCACTACCCCTAGAAAAGAAAGTGATACCGTAGAGATTCTTTCTGGTGTATTCGAAGGGAAAACAACTGGCACTCCTATCTCTATGGTCGTATGGAATGAGAACCAGAAATCTAAAGATTATGCTGATATCGCATCTTACTATCGTCCAGGACATGCAGACTATGCCTTTGATGAAAAATATGGTTTCCGCGATTACCGTGGTGGCGGGCGTTCTTCCGGTCGCGAGACTATCGGACGTGTAGCTGCTGGAGCAATTGCTATCAAACTGCTAAATCAGATGGGGATTACCTTCCTTACCTACTCTCAGTCCATTGGACCTGTAAGCGTAGACATGGGACGATTTGACGTTTCAGAAATTAATAAGAATAAACTGTATATGCCAGATGCTATCGCTGCTCAGCAGGCCTCTGAATACTTGGAAATGCTCTTAGCTGAGAAAAACTCTTCTGGCGGTGTCATCTACTGTAAAGTAAACGGTCTCCCTGTCGGACTTGGCGAACCAGTCTTCGACAAAATCGATGCAAACCTTGCAAAAGCGATGTTCTCTATCGGCTCCGTAAAGGGCTTCGAAATCGGCGATGGCTTTGGTGTAGCAACTGCCACTGGTCTAGAGAACAATGATTCGTTCGTAATGAATGGAGCATCTCGTAAACCAGTAAAAACAACCAACCATTCAGGCGGAACTTTAGGTGGTATGACAGACGGCGCACCACTTACCATGCGAATAGCCATCAAACCTACTCCATCTATCGCTTCTACCCAGCAGACGGTAAATAAGAGTGGAGAAGATATCGATATCGAAATCCACGGACGTCACGATCCTGTTATCGTACCTAGAGCAGTTGTCGTGGTAGAGGCTATGGCTGCAATTACTATCTTAGATGCTATGCTCGAAAATATGGCAAGTAGAATGGATAGGGTTTTGGAGTTTTATAAGTAAAAACAAAAACGACAGGTCAATGGCCTGTCGTTTTAACATCTTATGCAGGCACCCCACAAAGCATTTGCTCATGCTTCCCCACAACACTTTTTAAAACATCAATATCAATTTGCATACATTCCATCTTTCCCGTGTTTTCCTGATATCTGAGAGATGTGGATATATAACAGTTCTTGATTTCCTTATAGTTTGGAATAATTTCATTCTCTAATTTAAGGTTAATTGCTTGAATTTTTCCACTTAACGATTCATTAACTGCATCAATCTTCGCATTTAATGATGCTTCTACATGGTCTATCTTCGCATCCAAGCTATCAATTCGGGCACCTAACGATGCTTCGACATGATCCATCTTTATATCCATTCTATCCATTCTGGACTCTAAGATATCCATCCTATGATTTAGACGCCCCTCCATCGCCTCATCACGACTTTCTTGTTCCTTAAATGCTGTATCTATTAGTTGACTTATCTTCAAATATAATTCATCATTCGTCATTTTTTCACCTCCTTAATTCATATTTACTTTAGACAGAAACTCTTTTCTCCTCATCCTGTTACTATTCTATTCGCAACACCATATGGTTGCAACCAAAACCCAAAAAACGAGAAAAACTTTGTAAAAAGCATACAATTTTAACCCCAGTGTTTTTGTATACCATTACAAAATCTTTCTCTTTTTTTCTTATTCTATCTCTTCCACAAATCTCTTCATGGATGCGACTATATAGTTTATATTTTCTTCTCTGCAAATCGTATCAAACGGAGTATGTATTCTAGCAACATAACGGCCAATAAGGGATTTACGTAGCGCACATACGCCAACACCTTTGGCAAAATGCATCTGGTCTGAACCAAACATCATAGGTTTCATATTTCTATCTAGAAATTCAACACCATATCGACCTTCATTAGAGCGGAATGCCTGAAGAAAAGACTCATATAGGGAATCCTTTCTAGCCTTTAATTTTCCAAGCACAACAACATCTTTTCCATCACCGACACAATCAAAATTGATGAGAAGCTTATGGTTCATTTCTTTTTTATGCTTATCATAAAAGAAACTAGATCCGAGTAAGCCCTTTTCTTCATTGTCGAAGTAGACTACACACACTTTGCTTCTATCTTCTTCTGGTAATGCTTCTAGGATTTTGGTAATTGCGATAGTACCAGAGGTATTATCATTTGCGGTATGCTTGTTGCGATAGCCAAAGAGCATATGAAACATAAATGCATACAGAGAAATAACCATGACCAAACCTGGATCAAACATATTGTTTGTTAGCAAAGTAAATATCAAAGCAAAGACAAAAACAAATCCAAACATCAAAAAGACAAGCAAAAACTGAAACAAAACAAACAGTACAGGATTGGTAGGTGTCATTAGGTTTGGAAAAGGGATTACTGCACAGGTATCATAATGTGCAGTAAAGAACACCTTTGCTGTCTTTGGATTACCGACTATGATATTTCTTGATTTGAAAAGGCCTTTGCCTTTTTCTTCAATCGTGATATCTGTCTCTGCATCATATCCAGCAGAAGCAAGACGACTCTTGATATAATCGATAAATTCAGTCTTTTCTTTATTTGATTTTCTTACTTCATAGTTCTCTAAAATAACATCTCTCATGTCCTACTCCAAAGCAATCTTCTCTTCTTCCTGTCTACGAAGGATATCGTATTCATCCAGTTCAATTCCAAGATCTAAATAGAATACCTGCTGTGGATGTGGACAAGATTCCATTTCCTGACCTTTTTCGTCCACCATGCGTTTTACAGTTACGACGATATTGTCGCCGTTTGGTTTCATAACTTCGATTTCTTCACCAACTGAGAATTTATTTCTCTGTTCGATGCGATAAAGACCGTCTTCATTCTTTGGTCCTACGAAACCGAGATAGGTATAGCCTTTTTCGTAAGTATTGTTGTCGTAAATCTGTGTTTCGTTGGTTGGCTTGTTGTAGAAAAAGCCTGTTGTAAACTGACGATAAGTACAGTTGCTAATCTGGTCCAAATACCAAGGCATGTTTTCCTGATATTTTTCAGGTGATTCGAGATAATCGTTGATTGCCTTACGATAAGTACGTGCTACTGTTGCTACGTAAAGGGCTGTTTTCATACGTCCTTCAATCTTGTAACTGTCGATACCCGCTTCGATTAAGTCTGGAATATGTTCAATCATGCACAAATCTTTTGAGTTGAAGATATAAGTGCCACGTTCATTTTCATATACTGGGAAATATTCGCCAGGACGCTTTTCTTCCATGACAGAGTATTTCCAACGGCATGGATGTGTACATGCACCTTTGTTTGCATCTCTTCCTGTAAAGAAGTTGGAAAGCAGACATCTGCCCGAATAGGAAATACACATCGCACCATGGATAAAGGTCTCGATATCCATATCTTCTGGAATATTATCACGAATTTCTCTGATTTCACGGAGAGAAAGTTCACGCGCAGTCACTACACGTTTTGCTCCCATCTGATACCAGAAGTTGAAAGTACCATGATTAGTATTGTTCGCCTGTGTACTGATATGACGTTCGATATCTGGACATACCTCTTTGGCAATCATAAAGATAGCTGGATCCGCAATAATAAGACCGTCTGGTCTATCAGGCTTCATATTGTTTAATTCTTCAAAGTATCTGCGCACGCCATCCAAATCATAGTTATGTGCGAGGATGTTTGCAGTCACATATACTTTTACTCCATGGTCATGGGCAAATTTGATACCTTCCGCCATTTCTTCTGGGCTAAAGTTTTTCGCCTTTGCACGAAGACCGAAGGCTTCGCCTCCAATATATACTGCATCTGCACCGAAGATTACGGCGATTTTTAATACTTCCAAGCTGCTAGCTGGACATAATAATTCGATTTTTCTCATACTCATTCCTATCCTTCTATATTATTCAGATATTGAATTCCCTTTTTAAGTTCCAAGAACAGCCATGTCATACCTAAGATTACAATCAACTGTAAGACAAACACCTTCCACCATGCCCCCTGAAATGGCAAGTTGAAAAAACGCATTTCCAAACAGTGTATCGCTAAAATAATCATGCTATTCTTTCCACACCATTCAAAAAATGGCGCGATTTTGTGTAAATATTTCTCCATAAAACGAGCAACACCTATAAAAACAATACTTCCCGTAACCGCTTCTACTATCGCGAAAAATCCACCCGGATACATACGAAGCGCTAATTCTATCTGGAAATTTCCAAATCCAAGTGTCGCCCAGATTATAAAACAAACACCATATACTATCGGCATTCTCTTATTCTCTAGTATTTCTTTTCTGTGGAGGAAATCTCCTACCCACATAAAAACAATTGCAACCATGGCAACATCAAAACTCCATGGCAAGAAATACCCCCGCAAACCAATCTGCATACCTATATAAGAAATCAAAAGAAAGATGCAGACAGTTAGCCACTCTGGCACCTTTTGCATTCCTTTCATCAGGGCAATATACAACATTCTGGCAGCAAATAAGCAGATAACAAACCAAATCAACCATACGGATTCAAAATCTACACATACCTTTGACACATAGCTTAAACCCAGAAACATGTCTGCAATACGTTTAGCCAATAAGGTGTAATTTGCAAGTCCTGTCGTATTATACATTACACAAATAACTGCTGCCCAACCAGCTACCAGCCCATATGGAACAAGTAGCGATTTTGCACTTTTTACTAGGTTTTCTTTTATATTATAATTCTTTATAAAAAAAGCATTGGCTATAAAAAAGAATGGCATATGATATGTAAAAATAATTTTTCTCACATATGGATTAATACTCCCAACATGCCCCAAAATCATCAATACAATCGTAATTCCTTTTGCAATATCCCAGTAACGTAATCTCATAATTACCTCGTTTTTTCTATCCCAAATAGGCGAGTCATCCACTTCATCTTAGAACAAATCACAGTCATTACAATTACAAGTATTACTTTAAACACAACCATTGTACATTCTGCAACTCCCATCCCCAATAATACATTTTGTACAGTCCACCATGGGAATAGCTGTAATTCAATGATATGGATAGATAACATAAACAAACTATATCGTCCTAAATAACTAAGGCCTGTTGCTAATGCCGACCACTTATTTACGATATATTTTGACACAAGCAGTAATAAGTAAGAACCACATATGCTTCCTACAATATCGCCAATCCCTCTTCCAATATCGACATGCACCAGCCAGAAGGACTGAAAATTCATCCAAAACTCTCCCCAGATTAGAGCAGCAAACAAAACTACAACTGCCTTTACTTCACTCGATAATCTTTCGTATTGGGGCTGAATCTGTCTTGCAAGATATCCTAAATACATGTACAGCACACTTGCACAACCAGCCTGGATACTAAGCGGAAACCAGAATAGATTTCTTGCTGTCCAATAACCAATTGCAAATATCACAGCTACAAACACAAGGCGACTCCCCTTTTTCATCTGCAGTGCCACTCGCAAAAGACAACTCCCCCAAAAAGTCGCTAACAAAAACCATATCGCACCAATTCCAGGAATATAGAATGGCTGATGATAGGTATCTCCCGCACCATAGCAAGATGCAAACACCCAATGCTGAACAATCGGTCCTACCTCTTGCCCTCTATATAGCGCAAGCGCCACTGCAAAGACTATAATTGCTGCACAAGTACATGCATAGGGAACCAAAAGTGTTCTCGCTTTACGTAGCACAAATTCCTTGATTGGTAGTTTGGCACTTGTAAAATATCCGGTTATCAAAAAAAATATTGGTACATGAAAGGTAAACACCAAGCGATTTACTTCCCATATTCCCTGATGCCCTAAGATAATGCATATCATTGCTATACCCTTTGCGACATCCAAATAACGCATTCTTGTATCTGCAGTCATCTTTTTCTCCAATTATTGCACTTTCGTGCTTACTGTTATTCCATCGCCAATTGGCAACACCGCTGTGACCAAATCGTCACGATGGGTAAGTTCATATAAGTACTCTCTCATTCGTTTATGAATGGTTCTGTTTCTTCTGGTTACTACGAAATGAGATTCTATAATATCTCCATCCTGCAATACATTATCAGATACCAGAACCCCATCCTTTTTCAAAAGGCGCAAAATATCTGGCATAAAATTTATGTACTGTCCCTTTGCAGCATCCATAAAAATCATATCAAAAGGCTCATCCAAGGTTTTAAGTACCTCTGTCGCATCCCCTTCGATAAGAGTAATCTGATTTTCTTTTCCTGCACGAACGAAGTTTTCTCGTGCAATCGGAATTCGTTTATCATAATTTTCGATGGTAACAATCTCACATGGAAATGGATTGTATTCTGCCATTAGAATCGCCGAAAAACCTACCGCTGTTCCAACTTCCAAAATACGTTTTGGTTTTTGCATCGCCAAAAGTAATTTTAAAAAGCTCTGCATTTCCTTCCGAATAATCGGAACATAAGAATCCAGAGCTTCTTTTTCTATGGTGTCGAGAATCGCAGTATTTCCGCGGTCTAGTGAGTTGATATACGTTACCAGACGCTCGTCTACTACCACTATTATTCACCTTTACTTTCTGTTAAACTCTCTACCGCTAAATGATAGCCATAGTTGTAAGCCGCAAAACCAGCCTTCATGGTGCCATATATAAATGAGATAACAAGCACCAGTACAAGGCCAACCTTAACAGCCTTAACAATCATTTTGTTAGTCTTCATCTGTGACTCCTAAACTTCCATGATAATTGGCAAAATCATCGGACGACGCTTTGTTTCCTTCCACACAAAATCACCAATCGCATCTTTCACTTCTGTTTTTATTTTGCTCCAATCCGTAATACGACGATCCATGATATACTCCATGGTATTTTCTACTACAGACTGCATTTCATCCATAAGTGTTTCCGAATTTCGCACATAAACAAATCCACGCGAAACAATATCTGGACCATCTAAAACAAGTCCTGTTACGCTATCCAAAGTCATAACAACGATGATGATACCGTCATCTGCAAGACGCTGTCTGTCTCGAATAACGATATTTCCTACGTCACCAACGCCATTTCCATCAATCATGACATTGCCAACCTGAACACGGCCTGTTACTTCCGCTTTTTCTTCATCTAACTCTAACACATCTCCAGATGAAAGAATCTTGATATTTTCCTTATCATAGCCCAATTCTTCTGCAATTTTTGCCTGTGCTACGAGATGTTTGTATTCCCCATGCACTGGAATTGCATACTTTGGATTTACCAGAGAATAAATAAGCTTAATATCTTCTTTGCAGGCATGTCCTGATACATGAACATCCTGGAAAATCACGTCTGCACCTTTTTTCATAAGCTCATTAATCACACCTGTAACGGATTTTTCATTTCCTGGGATTGGAGATGAACTAAATACGATTAAGTCATTTGGTTTAATCGCAATCTTACGATGTGTGCTGTTTGCCATACGAGAAAGCGCCGCCATAGATTCGCCCTGACTGCCGGTGGTAATAATTACTGTCTGTTCATCGGTATAATTGCGAAGCATTTCGCCTTCAATTAAAATATTTTCAGGCAGTGTCAAATAACCCAGTTTCGCAGCGATTTCAATGGTATTTACCATACTGCGGCCTTCGATAGCCACTTTACGTCCAAACTTTTCTGCTGAATTGATAATCTGCTGTACACGGTCAACATTGGATGCAAAGGTCGCAATGATAATTCTCTGTCTTTTATGATCTTCAAAAATCTTGTCCAATACTGAACCCACACTCTTTTCAGACTGTGTGAATCCGGAACGCTCTGCATTGGTACTGTCACACATAAGTGCCAATACACCTTTTTTGCCGATTTCACCGAAACGTGCTAAATCAATTGCATCTCCGTAAACTGGAGTATAATCCACCTTAAAGTCACCCGTGTGTACCACGATGCCTGCTGGTGAATAAATCGCCAATGCTGCAGCATCCTGAATACTATGGTTGGTACGGATAAATTCCACACGGAAGCAACCAATATTGATATGCTGTCCGTATTTTACTACTTTACACTTTACTTTTCCGAGCATATCATGCTCTTCTAATTTACTTTCAATGAGTCCTATTGTAAGCTTTGTCGCATAAATAGGAACGTTAATATCACGAAGAACAAATGGAATTGAACCGATATGATCTTCGTGTCCATGGGTAATAAAAAACCCTTTTACTTTATCAATGTTTTCCTTTAAATATGTTACATCTGGTATAACCAGATCAACCCCCAACATATCATTCTCAGGAAATGCTAAGCCACAATCCACAACAATAATACTGTCTTCATATTCGAAGGCAGTAATATTCATGCCGATTTGCTCCATGCCGCCTAAAGGTATAATCTTTAGTTTGCTTTTCACCTGTTCACTCATAAAACCTCCGCCGATCTAATATTCGATATCTGTCTCCTCGTCAGTCAGCTCGGTGAATACTTTCGCAAGTGCCATGAATTCTACTTCATCTTCCACCACTTCGTAAAGTACTTCCTCGTTCTGGTCAACGACTTCTTTTAAAATATAAGCATCTAATGTGCCATCCCCCAAATCTTCTGACACCAAAAGATACTTGGTCCCGTTTAACTGTGTTTCCTCTTCTACGATAAATTCCACTACTTCCTGTGTTTCAGGATCTGTAAATTTTACTGTTTCCATTTTTCACCTCATCTATACATGACAAATAGATACTTGTCTATTTTTGTTTTGCCAAATAGTCCAAGTATCCCTGTAAAATAAATATTGCCGCAATTTCATCTACATATTCTTTGCGGTGCTCACGTCGAATTCCCATTTCTATCATGGAATTATCCGCAGCTACCGTAGTCAGACGCTCGTCCCAAAGAATCACTTCAAGTCCCGTACGTTTTTCCAACATTTCCTTGAATTCATTTGTTCTTTCACAACGTTCGCCTTCTGTATTATTCATATTTTTAGGGTAACCAAGCACGATTTTTTCCACGCCGTACTCGCCTACCAACTCTTCGATTCTAGCCAAAGTCTGACGCAACTTATTAGGAGCTTTTCTTCGTATAATCTCAACTCCCTGCGCAGTAATAAGAAGCGGATCACTAATAGATACGCCCACTGTCTTTGTTCCAAAATCCAATCCTAAAATTCGCATATGTCACCTTACCGGAATGCTATGCCCAGTCTTCGTTCTTGATATAGGCTCTTAAGATTTCTTCTACTACTTCGTCTCTTTCTACCTTCATAATCAGACTTCTAGCATTATTATGGTTGGTGATATATGTTGGATCACCAGACATAATATACCCAACAATCTGATTTACAGGATTATAGCCTTTTTCTTTCATTGCCGCAAAGACAACTTTGAGAACGTCTTTTACCTGAAGTTCCGGTTCCTTTTCTACTCTAAAATATTGTGTGTGGTTTAAATTTTGCATAATTTCACGCCCTTGCTTTTGTTCTTTATTTACGAAGCCCTATTTGTTACATTGTAAACTAATCAGGGCAAAAATACAACCTTATTCCATGAGATAAATTTCGTCATTTATCATTTCTGTAAGCGTACCAGTTACGATTTTATTATCCAATGGTACGTCTGAAAGCTTGGCTACTTTTACATATTCTTTTGTGTAACCAATGTAGTACTTTTTACCATTAATCTCAGTATCTTCTTCGAACAGAACATCTTCTTTTTTTCCAAAATAGTACTGACGGAACTCCTTGGACATCTTATCTCCTAGTTCAATTAAATCAGCACTTCTTACCTTTTTGGTTTCTTCTGGAACCTGGTCTTTCATCACTGCAGCCCTAGTCCCCTGACGTTTTGAATACTGGAAAATATGCATTTCATAAAAATGTATCGTTTCAAGGAATTTTCTTGTAATTGCAAATTCCTCTTCTGTTTCCCCAGGAAAACCTACAATCACATCCGTCGTAATCGCTGGATGTGCAAAATATTTACGAAGAATCGCACATCCATTTTCATACTCTTGTGCAGTATATTTACGATTCATACGCTGTAAGGTCGCATCACAACCACTCTGCAATGAAAGATGGAAATGAGGACAAACCTTTTCTAACTCGCTAAGAGCAGAGGCAAATTCTTCTGTTACCACCTTTGGTTCTAAAGAACCCAGACGAATACGTTTGATTCCCTCCACTTTATGAATTTCTTGTATCAAATGGAGTAAACTTTCTCCTGTTTCAATACCATACGAGCTTAAGTGAATACCTGTAAGCACCACTTCCTGATAGCCATTTTGTGCAAGTCTGTTTACTTCTTCCAGCACGGAATCCATGTTTCTGCTACGCACGCGTCCTCTTGCATAAGGAATAATGCAATAACTACAGAACTGATTACAACCGTCCTGCACCTTAATAAAGGCTCTTGTATGCTCAGATGGCTTATCTAAATAAAGCTCTTCAAACTCCTGATTTTTGTCATTGATATCTAAAACTGCATCTATTTTTCCATGATCACGGAAGAACTCATCCAATTTAGAAACCAATTCGTGTTTCATATTATTACCGATGATGATATCAATCGCTTCATCTACTACGGCTTCCTGTTCTTTCGTCTGAACGTAACAGCCCGCAGCTACTACTACGGCCTCCGGATTTAGTTTCTTTGCTCTGTGGAGCATTTGACGCGATTTTCTATCCGCCATATTGGTAACAGAACAGGTGTTAATTACATAAACATCTGCCTTGTCTCCAAAAGAAACGATTTCATAGCCTGCTGCTTCTAACATCTGCTGCATCGCTTCTGTTTCATATGCATTTACTTTACAACCTAAATTGTGTAATGCCGCTTTTTTCATCTAAAAACCTAACTTTCTACCATTGTTTCTTGTTTAATACATAGTTGACTTTTCCAATAAAAACCATTAGTATCTTACATGTAAAGATTCTAAATATTTAGGAGGTAATCTAATGAAAACCGTACAGATTTCATTAAACTCTATCGGAAAAGTAAAATCTTTTGTAAATGCAATTTCGTTGTTTGAATATGATTTCGATTTAATTTCTGGAAGATATGTAATCGACGCAAAGTCTATCATGGGCATCTTCAGTTTAGATTTATCAAAACCTATCAACCTTGCAATTCATACCGAGGAAAATCTCGATGAAGTAATGGAAGTACTTAAACCATACTTAACTGAATAGCATTTTTAAATCGCCGCATTCGCGGCGATTTTTTTATTCCGCTTCTACATACATCACTTCTGTAGTTTCAATGGCTGTCGCCATAAGTTCATCAATTTTTTCTGCCAATTTTGTTTCTGATTTTCTGATATATTCCACATTTGGCTTTGTTACAGGATGTTTTGCTACGAAAATAGTACAACAATCTTCGTATGGAAGGATTGAAGTTTCATAAGTATCGATTTTCTCTGCAATTGTAACGATGTCCTGTTTGTCCATTGCAATAAGCGGACGATATACTGGCATTGTACATGCATCATTTGTAGCTGCAAGCGACTGCATAGTCTGGCTTGCTACCTGTCCAATACTTTCCCCTGTGATAAGACCTAAACATTTTCCTTCTTTTGCAAAATGTTCTGCAATTTTCATCATATATCGACGCATGATGATTGTGAGCTCTTCATGTGGACATTTTTCATAAATATATAACTGAATATCTGTAAAGTTTACAATATTGAGCTTGATTGGACCTGTATAAGCAGCTACTTTCTTAGCTAAATCTACAACCTTCTGTTTTGCACGTTCACTTGTATATGGTGGTGCATGGAAGTAGGTAGCTTCGATTGTAACCCCACGTTTTGAAATCATATAACCAGCTACAGGGCTATCGATACCACCAGAAAGTAAAAGCATTGCCTTACCAGCTGTACCGAGTGGCATACCGCCTGGTCCAGGAATTTCTGTAGAATAAATGTTAATCTGTGGACGAATTTCGATATTTACCATAACCTGCGGATTATGAACATCTACAGATGTTTCTGGGAAGGCTTCTAAGATCTTTCCGCCTACTTCTGCATTGATTTCCATAGAAGTCATTGGGTAATTCTTTCTAGCACGACGAGCATTTACTTTAAAAGTGAAGTTTTTATCTGGATATGCTTCGTCGATATGTTTGATTACGTCTTCACAAAGTGCTTCAAATCCATTATCTTCTACTAAAAGAACTGGACAAATGCCTACGATACCGAATACTCTCTGTAATGCTGCTACTGTTTCGTCGTAGTCATAATCTCCTTCGGTTTCTACATAAATACGTCCATTTTCTTTACGAACGGTAAATTTTCCATCTACAGTTTTTAACTGATAACGAATATTTCTTACTAATGCATCTTCAAAGATGTATCTGTTTTTTGCTTTAATTGCGATTTCCGCATATTTAATCAAAAATGCTGTATACATACTATTCTCCTTTTATTTTCTTGTATATCTCTGTAACATTGGAATGGTCTCACGCATTACCTCTAATGCATAGTCCAGCTCCTCTTTTGTCGTATGAATTGAAAAACTAAAACGTACTGTCGAGTCCAAAAGCTCCTTCTTTACGCCAATACTCTGTAAGGTTGTACTAATGGCTGGTTTGTTGGAAGAACAAGCACTTCCTGCTGACACATAGATATTTCTATCTTCCAATGTATGCAGGATAACCTCTGCTCGTACCCCTTCAATGCTTACACTTACAATGTGTGGAGCACTGTCATGGTCTTTTTTGCCATTTACAGATACACCGTCTAATTTTTCTACTTCTTCTATAAAGTAATCACGAAGCGCAAAGAGATGCGCTCTATTTTCTTCCAGGTTCTGGTACATTTCCTCAGAAGCCACTGCAAGCCCTGCAATCGCCGGTACATTTTCTGTACCTGAACGCATTCCCTTCTGCTGACCGCCACCGTGAATCAAAGGTTTTACCTTTGTCTTGTCCTTGATAAAAAGAAAACCACTTCCCTTTGGGCCATGAATCTTGTGTCCACTCACAGAAAGCATATCAACGTTCGCTTTCTTTGGATGAATCTGCATCTTTCCATAAGACTGAATCGCATCTACATGGAACAAACATTTAGGATTCGTAGCCTTAATGACCTTTCCAGCTTCTTCGATAGGCTGCAAAGCACCGATTTCGTTATTCACCTGCATAATAGAAACCAAAATGGTATCTGGGCGAATCGCTTCTTTTAACTCGTCCAATCGAATCTGTCCATATTCATCTACACCAAGATACGTAACTTCAAAACCATTTTCAGACAGCCAGATAAATGGGTTGGTTACCGATGCATGCTCGATAGAAGTCGTAATCACATGCATACCTGTACGCTTATTCGCAAGCGCGCTTCCTATAATAGCCAAGTTATTAGATTCTGTTCCACCCGAGGTAAATACGAGCTCTTTTTCCTCAACCTTTAAGGTCTTTGCAATTTTCTTTTTTGCTTCTGTTATATATTTTTCTGCTATAACGCCCTTCATATGAAGAGAGGATGGATTTCCATAATCCTGGGTTAATAGCTCCACCATCTTTTCTGTAGCAGCTTTACTACAACTGGTTGTAGCAGAATTGTCTAAGTAAGCTTCCATTTATGTCTCCTCTTTATTCATCCAGGCAGAAAATAAGCATCGATAATGTTGCTAATCCTGCTGTCTCGGTACGAAGAATACGTCTTCCAAGTGAGATGCGATGCGACTTCCCTGCAAGTTCCTGCGAAAAACCCTCTCCCTCATTTGTAGGACAAATCCCTTCAATTTCTTCTGGCGAAAAGCCACCTTCTGGACCTATAAAAATAGCAATACTCTGCCCTGGTTGAATTGCCTTAATCACTTCACGTGTCGCTTCCATGCCACGTTCGCATTCGTATGGCACAAGTACGACATCTAATTCCTCCGCTTTTTTCATCGCTTCTTTCCAGCTAAGCGGCATTTGTACTTCTGGAATTAAAGTACGTTTCGACTGTTTTGCTGCACTTTCTGAAATCGCCTGCCAACGTTCTACCTTTTTTCCAGCCTTTTTATCATCCAACTTTACCACACAGTTTTTCATCGCAACTGGGATAATTTCATACACGCCAAGTTCTACAGCTTTTTGAATGATAAGTTCCATTTTATCGCCCTTTGGCAATCCCTGGAACAAATAAATACGATTTGAAAGTTCGGTTCCTGTTTCATCTTCACTTTCAACAACTACAATTACTTCGTCATCTGTAATCGTGTCAATCTTGCCGAAAAAACTACGTCCGTTATAAGATAAACTGACACGAATGCGTTCCCCTGTTTTCATACGAAGCACATTTTTGATATGATTCACATCACTGCCGAGGATTGAAATTCTCTCCCCTGCTAATTGATTTTCTTCCACAAAGAATTGATACATACTATCCCTCTAATTAGTTCTTACGAGCTGTGATATTTACCCACTCGCCCTGATGATTAATCTGCACGATTTCCATTCCTGCTTTTTCAATCGCTTCTTTTACCTGATTTTCTTTGAAATCAATGATACCTGAAGTAATGAAAAGGCCGCCTTTTTTAAGTCTTGCTGGAATAACTGGTGCCATTGGAATGATAACATCCGCTAAAATATTAGCTACTACAATCTCATACTCTTCTGTACCTACTGTTTCCTGAAGTTCTACGTCATCGATAAGATTTCCCACATAGAATTTGCCAAGGCTTTCTGGAAGATGATTTACTTCCATATTTTCTCTGGTAGAAATCATACAATCTGCATCAAGGTCAGTACCCACTACTTCTCTAGCACCAAGTTTTAATGCCACGATAGAGAGGATACCACTTCCGCAACCTACGTCTAATACCTTAGGAGCCTCTTCTTTCTTGATGTATTTAATAAGCTCTTTGATACAAAGCTGTGTTGTTTCATGTTTTCCTGTACCGAAAGAAATACCTGGGTCAATTTCAATCATGAACTTATCTTTGTCTTCTTCTTTTAATTCTTCCCATGTTGGTTTGATAAGAATATTTTCAATCGTAAAAGAAGAGAAATACTTCTTCCAGTTGTTAATCCAATCTAAATCCTCTGTCTCTGAAGATGTAATCACACCACTTCCTACGTCTACCATAGAACGAAGATCTTCCAATGCGATTTTTACTTCCTTAAGAAGTTCACTATGGTCTTCTCCATCATCTTCAATATAAAAGCTCACATGGCTTACCCCTTCATCAGGTGGGAGTTCTGGCAAAAAGTCAATAAACATGTCTGCCTGATCCGCCTTTGTAAGAGGTACATTGTCTTCTATTTCAATCCCTTCGATACCAAGTTCCAAAAGCATTGAGCTCAAATAATCTTCTGCTGCTGTTGTAGTTTCGATGGTGTA
>JAZKYR010000092.1:0-2340 GCA_045612245.1 Agathobacter sp. | reverse complement strand
TAATACAAATAATATCTTCCATCATTTCCTTTTACACAGTCAGGAGCATAATAATCTACCAATTTCCCATCCTTACTTCTCGGGTCCTGGTCTTTTCGATAGCTGATACCATGATAAGTCCAATCTGTGAGATCTACTACTGGTGCAGAATATACCACATAATCCAGCTCACAGAATCGATCTCCACCCTCTCTGTCATGAGAGCCATAAAGATAAACTCTATCGCCAAACACATGTGCTTCCCCATCTGGGATGTATTCATTTAATGGTAAAAATGGATTTGCCATACTTTATTCTCCAGCTTGTTTTTCTTTACGACTCTGTAATTCTGCAGTAATTGTCGGAAGTTTCTTCTCTACATCTAAAAATGGTAATAGCAATAAATATGCCGCTGCAAGTATAAGATCAAACAAATAAAATGCGATTACCATAAAACTTACAACTTCTGAAGATGGAATTACACCTTCCACATCTACGAATCCAAGTTTCAAAATAGTAGCTTCATATCCACCGGCAAATGGCGCATAAATCAACGACTGAATCGCAGTAATAATAGCTACACCTAAAAGACCTTCCAAACGTAAACCTGACTTATATTCAATGTCATCATATGCATAATATAACATTGTAATAAAGATATATGCATTCGGAATCATACCCATCTGACGCATAAATCCTGCTGCCATTGCAATAGGCAGATTTGTTGGGAAAATCAGGCCTAAAATACTACCAACCAAAACCATAGCATACCCTACAAAAGTAATGTTTCGGATACCAAATTTCTTAGACAATGGATATGCTATAATCGCTCCAAGCCCAAGTGGTACACCTGTTATAATCTGATAAATGGAATACATGCCCCAGTTTTCAGCTCCGCCTAATAAAAACTTAATGTAAAAATACTGTACATTTCCGCCTTTAAAAGTATCAACAACACCTCCAATGGTTGTAAGAATCATAACGATAATAAAATATTTATTTGTTACTAAAGCTTTGATCTGATCCTTTAGTGGAATCTGACTATCATTACTAGCACTCTGTCCTAGAGCAACCTCATCAACAACACGTTCTTTCGTATAATAATATTCTAAAAGCAATAATGGAATAGCAACTAATGACATTCCAATCATTAAAATTGCATAGCCATTAATATCTTTTTCCAACCACATAGGAAGAACCACACTATTGATAATCATTCCAATAATAATTCCTGAAATAAGTGTCCACGACATTTTACGTATAAATGCTAACTGCGCTTTTTCTGTTGCATCACGAGTTATTAATGAAACAATGGTATCTCTAAACATGTAAAAGTATGTAGAACCAACGGTATGATATGCAATAAGTAATACAAAGAAATAATACCAATAGCTTTCCCCTAAAGCTGTACCAGGAAACAAGAAAATCAAAAATCCAATTGCTATTGTGACAAAGCCGAAAATTAAATACCATGGACGTAATCTTCCATGTCTTGATTTTGTATTTGTAATGAGCCATGAATTTACTAAACCTAAACCAACTGCCAATATTTTGGCAATACTCATAATAACTTCATAATATCCGCCCATTTGCTGTATCATCTCTACATTGCCAACACCATACATAGCACCCGTTTGCTGTGTAAAAAACTTTTCAACCAATGCTGCAATGGTATTGACAACAAAGATTAACCCTAATGGTCCAATCAAATGTCCTAATATTTTTTCTTTCGTAGTTACTTTTTCTGTTGTAACCTTAGTGTCCATGAACTTTTTATCAAAAAGTCCACCGCTTAGTAAACCTTTGTTTTCACTTTTCATAAAGAATATCCCCCTCTTCCTATAACGTAGCTCCGTTTGATTCTATAATCTTTTTGTACTCCCAGGCAGAATCCTTGATGATGCGCTTACCTGTTGGATAATCCACAAAAATCAACCCAAATCTAGGATCATAGCCTTCTGCCCATTCGAAGTTGTCCATAACTGACCAATGCTGGTATCCGATTACTGGATAGCCCTCCTCTACAGCACGTTTCAGGCTTGCCAAATAGCGTTTCATAAAGTCTGCACGCTGAGGGTCATGAACTCCTCCGTCTAAACACACAAAATCATTATCTGCCATTCCATTTTCTGTAATCATGACTGGTAAATGATATCTCTCATATACAAATCGCACGGACCAATACATAACTCTTTCATCTACAACCCATCCCATAGACGTTCTCGGTAATCCTGCTGCTCCATGCTTGGAATCACCGCCCCAATCAGAGATATTAAAAGGCTGATACAGGTTTAATCCCACAAAATCCAATGGCTGTGCGATTTCTGCCATATCCTTTTCTTTTGAAGAATATACCCCAAA
>JAZKYR010000091.1:0-8836 GCA_045612245.1 Agathobacter sp. | reverse complement strand
TCGTTGCGCTACTAAATGCGCGACGACTCTCATCGCCGCTTATTAAGTAGCGACGGCCGCATACGGTCCCATTTTATAAAATATATAAGCGTCTTTTCTTACTTTACGGATATCCCTAAAATCTAATTCAACTCGTTATTCCTATAAATATGGAGCTCCGCCCCTCTACTGTAGTAACGCATTTTGCTCAGTAAGTGAGAATTATAGAACAGGTAAGAAAAGCGGATTCTGTAATATATAAAAATAAGGACCTTTAGCGGCCAGTCGTTACTTAATGAGTAGTCCTTCAGGGCTACGAATTTAGTAACGTGACTAGGTCGCTAAGAGCGAAAGTCGTGTCCGATTTTTATATATTACAGAATCCGCTTTTCGTAGTATTTTCATAAACTCACTTACTGAGTTAAATCGTTAGTTATGCTTCTACTCCTACCATAAGGCCGCCAACTTCTGCATAGAAGCTGCAAAGACCTCTAGTCTCTTCGATACGAACTTCAGCATTTGGGTATGATGCTAAAATGTGTTCTTTTAAAGCAATAGCATCTTTTTCGTTGAAACAGTGGTCGATAATTACTTTACCACCATTGTAGTTGAATTCTTTCATGAGGGAGTCGATAGCAACGAGTGCTTTCTTTGCGCCACGAGCTTTTTCTTTCTGGTCCAAAACACCTTCGTTAGCGATACCAACTACGTGAATGTTTAAAACGCCTGCAATAGCTGCAACAGCAGGATTTACACGGCCGTTGTTTGCTAAGTTTCTAAGTGATTTCAAACAGAAAATCATGTGTGTGTGTTCCTGATATTCTGTAATGATTTCACATACTTCTTCGAAAGATTTGCCTTCTGCTTTAAGTTCCTGAATCTTTTCGATAATAAGTTTAAGTTCAGAGCCAGCAGAAAGAGAGTCGATGATACAAACCTTGCGGTCTGGATGTTCTTCTACGTATTCTTCTTTTGCAATACGAAGTGAGTTGAAAGAACCAGATAAGTTGCTTGTAATAGCAATCGCATATATTTCTTCTGCATCACCAAATGCATCTACCCAGTCCTGAGAAGATGGACAGGCAGAACCAGATTTGCCATTATATGAAGCAAGGTAATCAGTCATTTCTTTTATATCTAAATCAGCATTGTCTACGAATTCTCGTTCGTCTGTTCTAAGAGTAAGTGGAACAGATACAAAACTACCGTCAGCTGCAGTAATCATACTTGCGCTTGAGTCAGCAACAATTTTCATTTTCATATACATAATCTCCTTATTATATTATATTTTCAAAACTATTTTAGTGGTTAAGATATACTTTGTCAAGTGGTTTTCAAAACTACATGTGTTTTTTAGGTAATACAATGTGTTTAGAAATATTTAAGATTTTAGATTAGCACTCATCTCTTGACAGTGCTAACAATGGGTGGTAAAACATAAATTGTAGAGAAAAGGAAAGTCTAATTACCAAAAGGAGGTACGCTACAATGAATATTCAGAAATTTACACAGAAATCAATAGAAGCTATCAATGCATGCGAAAAGTTAGCGTATGAATACGGTAACCAGGAGATTGAACAAGAACATCTTTTAGTTGCTCTTTTGACACAGGAAGATGGTCTGATTGGCAAATTGATAGAGAAAATGGAAATCAATCGTGAGCATTTCCAGGATAATGCAAAAAAACATTTGAATGCACGCGTAAAAGTATCTGGCGGACAGATTTTTATGGGCAAGGATTTAAATAATGTTTTGATTCATGCGGAGGATGAAGCGAAAGGAATGGGAGATGAATATGTTTCGGTAGAACATCTATTTCTTTCCTTATTGAGATATCCAAATAAAGCCATGAAAGAGTTAATTAGAGAGTATGGGCTCACAAGAGACAGATTCTTGCAGGCACTTGCGACCGTTCGAGGAAACCAGCGTGTGACAAGCGATAACCCAGAAGCTACTTATGATACCTTAGAAAAATATGGCTACGATATGGTAGAACGTGCGCGCCAGCAGAAGTTGGACCCTGTGATAGGTCGTGATGTAGAGATTCGAAATGTGGTTCGAATTCTTTCTAGAAAGACGAAAAACAATCCTGTACTTATCGGAGAGCCTGGTGTAGGTAAAACCGCTGTTGTGGAAGGTTTAGCACAACGAATCGTACGTGGTGATGTACCAGAAGGTTTAAAGGATAAGCGTCTTTTTGCACTCGATATGGGAGCGCTTATCGCAGGTGCAAAATATCGTGGGGAGTTTGAAGAACGACTCAAAGCGGTGCTTGATGAGGTGAAAGCATCCGAAGGACAGATTATTCTGTTTATTGATGAACTTCACACCATAGTAGGTGCAGGTAAGACAGATGGTGCTATGGATGCTGGTCAGCTCTTAAAACCAATGCTTGCTCGAGGTGAGTTGCATTGTGTAGGTGCGACTACTTTAGATGAATATCGTGAATATATTGAAAAAGATGCAGCACTTGAAAGACGTTTCCAGCCGGTTATGGTAGATGAACCAACCGTAGAGGATACGATTTCGATTCTTCGAGGTTTGAAAGACAGATATGAGGTTTATCATGGAGTAAAGATTACAGACTCTGCTTTAGTATCTGCAGCGACATTATCAAATCGTTATATTTCAGATCGTTTCCTGCCAGATAAGGCAATCGACTTGGTAGATGAAGCCTGTGCACTGATTAAGACAGAGTTGGATTCCATGCCAACAGAACTCGATGAACTCAATCGTCGTGTCATGCAGATGGAAATAGAAGAGACCGCTCTTAAGAAAGAGACAGACCGTCTCAGTCAGGATAGACTTGCTAATCTGCAGAAAGAATTAGCAGAGCTTCGAGATGAATTAAATGGGAAAAAAGCAAAGTGGACGAATGAAAAGGATGCGGTAGACAAAGTAAGTAAACTTCGTGAGTCTATTGAGCATACAAGAAATGAAATTAAAATAGCACAGCAGAATTACGATTTGGAAAAGGCTGCAGAGCTTCAGTATGGTGTGCTACCTCAGATGGAAAAACAGTTAGAAGTAGAAGAAGAAATTTTAAAGAATCGTGATCTTTCTTTAGTAAGAGAGAACGTAACAGAGGAAGAAATTGCTCGTATTATTTCGCGTTGGACAGGAATTCCAGTGGCAAAGCTGACTGAAAGTGAACGTAATAAAACGCTTCATTTAGATGAGGAACTTCATAAACGCGTGGTAGGTCAGGATGATGGCGTAACCATGGTAACAGAAGCTATTATCCGTTCCAAAGCAGGTATTAAAGATCCAAGTAAACCAATTGGTTCCTTCCTTTTCTTAGGGCCAACGGGGGTAGGTAAGACAGAGCTTGCTAAAGCGTTAGCAGCAAGTCTTTTTGATGATGAAACGAATATGGTGCGTCTTGATATGAGTGAATACATGGAGAAATATTCTGTGTCTCGTTTAATCGGAGCGCCTCCAGGATATGTGGGATATGATGAAGGCGGACAGTTGACAGAGGCAGTTCGTCGCAAACCATATTCGGTAGTACTTTTCGACGAAGTGGAAAAGGCACATCCAGATGTGTTTAACGTGCTGCTTCAGGTGTTAGATGATGGACGCATTACAGATTCACAGGGTAGAACCGTGGATTTCAAAAACACCATTATTATCATGACCAGCAATCTTGGATCGGCACAACTTTTGGATGGGATTGATGAAGCTGGGAATATTTCACCAGTTGCAGAAGAAGCAGTGTTGAACGTTGTACGTGGACATTTCCGTCCAGAGTTCTTAAATCGATTAGATGAAATTATTATGTTTAAGCCTCTTACAAAAGATAATATTGGAAATATTATTACCTTGATGATGGCAGATTTGAACAGTCGATTAAAAGACCGTGAATTATCTGTTGAATTGTCAGATGCAGCGACAGCCTATATTGTAGAGAATGGATATGATCCGGTTTATGGAGCAAGACCATTAAAGAGATTTCTTCAAAAACATGTAGAGACACTTTCTGCGAAACTCATCTTAGCGGATGAAGTACAGATGGGCGGAGTTATCTATATTGATGTAGTGGATGGCAAACTAATAGCAGTATCGAAGAATGCTATTTTATAAGGTGAAAGCATTTTTAAGATAATTAAAATTCATATCCTCAACTATTCCATATAAAGATAATTTATGGTATAGTCATATAAGGATATGGCAATATAATTTTATCCAATTGAAAAGCGAGGAGGGCATATGGATTTATTCGACTATATGCGTGAACAGAATATGGAATCGGAATCCCCATTGGCTTCCAGGCTTAGGCCAACGACTTTGGACGAGGTGGTAGGTCAGCAGCACATTGTAGGGAAAGACAAACTGCTTTATCGGGCGATTAAAGCAGATAAACTTAGTTCTATTATTTTTTATGGCCCACCAGGTACAGGTAAGACTACTTTGGCAAAAGTAATCGCCAATACTACCAGTGCAGAGTTTAAGCAGATTAATGCAACCTCTGCGGGGAAAAAGGATATGGAAGAAGTCGTTCAGCAGGCGAAGAATAATCAGGGGATGTATGGAAAGAAAACGATTCTTTTCATTGATGAAATTCATCGTTTCAACAAGGGCCAGCAGGATTACCTTTTACCATTTGTGGAAGATGGAACGATTATTCTGATTGGTGCAACCACGGAAAATCCATATTTCGAAGTAAACAGTGCGCTTCTTTCAAGATCGATTATCTTTGAGTTGAAGAAGTTGGATAAAGAAGATATTAAAGTGCTTTTGCTTAGAGCTGTAAACGATCGCGAAAAGGGAATGGGTTCTTTTGGAGCGGTAATAGATGAAGATTCCTTAGAGTTTTTGGCAGATGTATGTAATGGTGATGCAAGAGCCGCACTTACTGCGATTGAACTAGGAATTCTTACCACAGATAGAGGTGCAGATGGTAAGATTCATATCACGATAGAGGTGGCAAGTGAATGCATTCAGAAACGTGTCATTTCATATGATAAAACAGGTGACAATCATTACGATACGATATCGGCTTTTATCAAGAGTATGAGAGGCTCAGATCCAGATGCAGCAGTGTATTATTTGGCACGTATGCTCTATGCTGGAGAAGATATCAAATTTATTGCAAGAAGAATTATGATTTGTGCATCGGAAGATGTAGGGAATGCAGATCCAATGGCGCTCGTGGTAGCGACATCAGCTGCACAGGCAGTCGAAAGAATTGGTATGCCAGAAGCACAGATTATATTGTCCCAAGCAGTCACATATGTGGCGTGTGCACCAAAGAGCAACGCGGCCTACGAAGCCATCGGAGCAGCAATGAGTGCTGTGCGAAACAATGTGACGCCACCAGTTCCTACTCATTTGCAGGATGCCCACTATAAAGGGGCTGAAAAGCTAGGACATGGACTGGGGTATAAATACGCTCATAATTATCCAAATCATTATGTGGAACAGCAGTATCTGCCAGATGCATTGATAGGAACCAAGTTTTATGAGCCAACAGAAATGGGTTATGAACAAAAAATTCGCGAACATTTCGATAAAATTAAGTAATGGGAGGATATTTTGTATGCAGAAATATCAGGAAATGACAAAAGAAGAATTGCTCGTAGAAAAAGCAACTCTCGAAAAACAATTTGAAGAAATCAAAGCTCTAAATTTAAAATTAGATATGTCCAGAGGAAAGCCATCTGCAGAACAGTTGGATATTTCCATGGATATTTTAGATGTTTTGGATTCTAAGAGTGTATTAAAAGGCGAAAACGGAATGGATTTAAGAAACTACGGTATCTTAGATGGTATTCCAGAAGCAAAACGTCTCATGGCAGAAATGATGGGATGCGATGAGAAAAATGTTATCGTATACGGAAATGCCAGCTTAAATATTATGTATGACCAGGTAAATAGAGCTATGGTACATGGTATTTGTGGAAACACACCATGGTGCAAATTAGATAAGGTGAAATTCCTTTGTCCAGTGCCAGGTTATGACAGACATTTTGCTATCACAGAGCTTTTCGGTATTGAAATGATTAATATTCCTCTTTACGAAGAAGGTCCAGATATGGATATGGTAGAAGAGTATGTAAACAATGACCCAGCAGTAAAAGGTATTTGGTGTGTACCTAAATATTCGAATCCAGCAGGTACCTCATATTCAGATGAAACCATTCGTCGTTTCGCTAATTTAAAACCAGCAGCACCAGACTTCCGTTTGTTCTGGGATAATGCTTATTGTGTACATCACTTATATGCGGATAATCAGGTTGAAATTTTAGACATCTTAAGTGAATGTGAAAAAGCTGGTAATCCAGATATGGTATTTGAATTTGCTTCTACCAGCAAGGTAACCTTCCCAGGTGCAGGTGTAGCTGCAATGGCAACTTCAGCAAACAATATTGCTGATGTAAAGAAAGCGATGACAATTCAGACAATCGGACATGATAAAGTAAATCAGCTTCGTCATGTAAGATATTTCAAAAATCTTGATGGTATCAAAGCACATATGATGAAACACGCAGATATCATGCGTCCTAAGTTTGAAATGTTAGATGAACTTTTAAGTGCGGAAATTGCAAGCAGAGGAATCGGTTCATGGGTAAGCCCTGTTGGCGGTTACTTTATCTGTTTTGAAAGTTTAGAAGGATGTGCAAAAGACATTATTGCGAAATGTAAAGAAGCAGGTGTGACAATGACTGGCGCTGGAGCTCCATTCCCATATGGAAAAGATCCTAAAGACAGTACAATTCGTATTGCACCTACCTTCCCTTCTGTAGAAGAGCTTAAGAAAGCTGCAGAAGTATTTGTAGTGTGTGTTCGTCTTTCTTCGGTAAATAAAGTTTTAGAAGGAAAATAAGATATAAGAAAGCCCTCAAGGTTGAACTTGAGGGCTTTTAATATGTGTTTAGTTTTCTTCTGTTTCAGAAATTTTCTCTGGAACTCGAATATAAATACGTTCGATTCGATTCTTATCTACTTCCTTAATTTTAATAACTACTCCATCTTCTGTAAAGAGTGTCTCGTTTTCTTCTGGAAGGTGATCAAGAAGCTGGAGGCAATAGCCACCGATGGTATCGTAATCGTCGGATTCAAATTCTAGATCTAATGCATCATTTACGTCATCAAGGTTTGTAGAACCTAAGATGAGGTATTCATATTCGCTAAGTTGTTCAATCGCATCTTCTTCATCACTGTCATATTCATCACGGATTTCACCTACGATTTCTTCTAACAAATCTTCCAACGTAATCATGCCGGCTGTAACACCATATTCGTCTAAAACGATGGCGAGTGGAATGGAAGATTTACGCATTTCTACGAATAAGTCAGCTGTATTTTTGTGTTCATATGTAAAATATGGTTCACGAATAAGTTTACGGATGGAGAATTCTTTCGCGTTCTGGAGAAGAATTACGTCCTTCATGTTGATGATACCGATAACGTAATCGGTAGATTCTTCGTAAACTGGATAACGAGTATATTTATTTTCACGATAAAGTTCAATTAGTTCGTCAAAGGAGGCATCTGCCTGGACAAAAGTCATATCAATACGTGGTATCATAACTTCTTTTGCGAGAGAATCGCCAAAGTCAAACACGTTATGAATCATTTCACGTTCTTCATCTTCAATGGCACCGCTTTCCTGACTTTCATCTACGATAGTACGAATTTCATCTTCCGTCATAGCTTTGTCCGCTTCATTTGGATTGACACGAAGAAGAAAAAGAACTCCAGAGGCTAAAGTATTAATAATAAAAATGACCGGTGTAAGTACAAACATCAGTACATCGATAATACCTGCAATAGCGAGAGCGAAACGATCAGCTTTGATGGTCGCCATGGTTTTTGGAGTTACTTCACCAAAGATGAGAATTATAATAGTAAGTAATCCGGTTGCGATACCAGAACCAATGTCTCCCCAAATATCAATAGCAAGAATGGTGGCGAGTGAAGATGCAAAAATATTTACGATGTTATTTCCGATAAGGATAGCAGAGAGCATTTTACCACTATCGCTGGTTACTTTTAATACTTTCGCAGCACGCTTGTCCCCATTTTCCGCTAAGTTCTTCATGCGGATTTTGTTTACAGTTACGAGGGCGGTCTCAGATGATGAGAAAAACGCCGATAAAAATACCATTATTAAAATTGTAATAAGCTGGCCTATATGCCCGGGCCCAAATTCCATATAATGTTACCTCTTTCTTTAAATAGTGTAATTAATTATGTAGATGATAATATACCATGAAAACCTACAAAATGCAATTAATCATTGGTTAAATTTGTATAAAAAAGAGGGTTGTGTTTAACAACCCTCTTAAATATTTGATTAGTTTGAAGAACTGTAGTTTGGAGCTTCTTTTGTAATCTGAATGTCATGTGGATGACTTTCTTTTAATGAAGCTGCAGAAATTTTAACAAACTGTCCTTTTTCTTTCATGTCTTCGATTGTTGGGCAACCACAGTAACCCATACCAGAACGGATACCACCGATTAACTGGAATACAGTATCTTCTAATGTTCCTTTATATGCGACACGGCCTTCAACACCTTCTGGAACGAGTTTCTTAGCATCTGTCTGGAAGTAACGGTCTTTAGAACCATTTTCCATAGCTGCGATAGAACCCATACCACGGTAAACTTTGAATTTACGTCCCTGGAATAATTCGAATGTACCAGGAGCTTCATCACAACCAGCAAACATAGAACCAAGCATACATACGTTAGCACCAGCTGCGATAGCTTTTGTCATATCTCCAGAATATTTAATACCACCATCTGCGATGATTGGAATACCATATTCTTTTGCAACTTCGTAGCAATCCATAACTGCAGAAATCTGAGGAACACCAATACCTGCAACTACACGAGTTGTACAGATAGAACC
>JAZKYR010000090.1:0-16611 GCA_045612245.1 Agathobacter sp. | reverse complement strand
TGTTCGTGGGGAAACCACGGAAGTGGATTTAGATACCCTAAAGGGCGAGGGTTATAAAAAGGGTTATATCACTTTTGATATCAATACTGATACTGTAAAGGTGTATGTGGACGGAAAACTGGTAGATATTTCACAGCCTGTGGAATTAATTTATGGTACGCATTCGCTTAAGATAGTAGCAGATGGATATGAGCCTTGGCAGAAGTATCTGTATGTGCATTCTGAAACCGCAACGATAGCTATCGAACTGACGGAGGAGGAGGAAGAGTCCTCCGAAAAAGAAGAGTCTAGCGAGAAGGAAGACGATACAGAAAAAGAAGAGTCAACGGAAAAAGAGGAATCGACAGAAAAAGAAGACTCTACAGAGAAAGAGGAGTCTACTGAAGAAGAAAATTCGACAGAAAAAGAAGACTCTACAGAGGAAACCGAGTCTAAATAACATTTTTTGAAATAAAAATCAATAAACAATTGTACCAAAATTATAACGTTAATTTTGGTACAATTATGGGCATAAAACCCCCTAAAATATGGGATTTTTCCTTGACAAACATAAAAAAACAAAGTATATTTTGATTTAGGTAATTTGGGAGACGAACTCGAATTATTATAAAGAAATATCCATAGGAGGAATATTGACATGAACAAGACAGAATTAGTTGCAGCTATGGCTGAAAAAGCTCAGTTATCTAAAAAAGATGCTGAAGCAGCTTTAAAAGCATTTACAGATGTTGTTGCTGAAGAATTAAAGAAAGGTGAAAAAATCCAGTTAGTAGGATTTGGTACTTTCGAAGTTTCTGAAAGAGCAGCTAGAACAGGTAGAAATCCACAGACAGGTGCTGAAATGACTATCGCAGCTTCTAAAGCTCCAAAATTCAAAGCTGGTAAAGCTTTAAAAGATTCTGTAAACTAATTTATAGTTATAGACCAAGGCTGCCGTACCAAAGGGTGCGGCAGTTTTTTCGTGTGATGAGAGGTAGGATATGAGATTAGATAAATTTTTAAAAGTATCTCGTTTGATTAAAAGAAGAACCGTTGCCAATGAGGCTTGCGATGCAGGGCGTGTAAGCGTAAATGGGAAAGAAGCAAAGGCTTCTGTAAACGTTAAGGTTGGAGATGAGATTGAAATCGCATTCGGTCAGAAAACCGTTAAGGTAAGAGTGCTGGATATCCAGGACACTACCAAAAAAGATGAAGCAAAAGATTTATTTGAATATATAGTATAATTTTATGGACCTCCTAATATACTTCCTATATAGGAGGTTTTATCATGGAAGAAAGCAAATTAACGAAGTCACACAAGATCGTTTTGTCGAATCGTAAGGGTGGAAATTTTACCGGAGTTTTGGATGTGATTTCCTTTGATATATCTGAAATTCTTTTAGAAACAGAGCAAGGTATGTTGAATGTAAAAGGGAAAGATTTACATGTAAACCGTTTGAATTTGGAAAAGGGAGAAGTAGATATAGAGGGGGTTATTGATGCGCTTTCATACTCTCAGGTTCCAACGGGGGTAAAGAAACCGGATAATCTATTTGGAAAATGGTTCAAATAATGGTATAATACTTAAGATAAGGCTTTAGAAAGAGGTACGTTATGGCGGCAAAGCGCAGAAAGAAAGGATATAACGCGGGAACGACAAGTATTATTTTTATCGTTTTAGTTTTCGTGGTGGTTATGTCCATTCAGATTTATAAACTAAAAGAGAAAGACAAACTTTTAGCTGAGCGCGAGCAGAATCTTATGCAGCAGTTGACAGAAGAGATGATGCGAGAGGAAGAGCTAGAAGAGTTAGATTTATATACCAGATCCATGGAATACATAAAAGACATGGCGAACAAGCTGGGGCTTGTGTATGAAAATGAAATTATTTTTAAAGAAAGCGGCGAATAGTGTTGATTCGTCGCTTTTTTTGTGGAGAAAAAGACCAAAATCTATCCGAATATTTGACATAGTACGCACTGCTTAGGGCATATAATGAAGGCTGTTGAAAAAGGAGGTGCGTAAGGAATGGGAAATGAAATGATAAGGGGAATAATCGCCTTTGGATGCGGCGGGCTTATGGCCTTTTCATTTATCGTATTGATTCAATATTTGGTGGGAGTAGTATCCCGTATTTTTATTTTTCTTCGATTAGATAAAGGCAAGGAAGGGAAATATGTAAGTTGGAGGCGTGAGCATCACAATCAGAAAATGGAGTCTTTTGCTTATGCTGTGAATGGCTTGTCCGATGCATTTTTAGCGATGAGTCAGCCGAAGCAAAAGATGATGACAGAAGAGGTAAGTATTTTAGAACAGGAAGTAACAGGAAAGCTTTGTGCTAGCTGCGATGCTTGTGCGATATGCTGGAACGAAAATCGTATGCGAAGCCTTGGGGGAATCCGGGCGTTGCTCCATGCGGTGCTAAACAGAAGTAGCAGAGAGGAATTGTTATTAGATCCCTATGTAAAAAACTGTAAACGTTATGAGGGCATGGTGGATGAAGCCTTGCAGGCGTTTGGCAGACTGGAACTAAACTATGCTTGGTACAATCGCCTTCGAGAAAATAGATATGTAATTGCACAGCAACTGGATGCAATGGCAGGTGTCGTAGAAGAATGGGCAAAGGTTCGAACCAACATAGATCAAGCCTCTAAGAGTCTGCTTTCGCAAATCGTGTATCAAGTGCAGGAGAAAGGCTTGCTGGTAGAGGACTTGCATATCTATGAGGATAATAAAAGAATTTGTGTGGAAGGCTATGTATATTGCAAGTGGAATGGAGGAATCCCAGCAAAGCATTATGTTGCAGCAGTAGAAAGAGCGGTTCATAAGCCGATGCGAATGGGAAAGGAATCCAAAACCATATTGACGCAGGAGCCTACATTTTTGTCCTTGTATGAGGATACCAAGTTTTACGGCTTGCAGGGAATTGCATCAGAAAAGAAAACGGGTTCCTTTGTAAATGGAGATAGTTTTTCCTTTTTTGCAATGGATGATGGTAACTATCATATTTGTTTATCAGATGGTATGGGTTCTGGTGCCAGGGCAAGTCAGGAAAGCGAAATGGTAGTTGATTTGCTACAGAAATTTATCGAAGCCGGCTTTCGGAAAGAAATCGCGATTAAGCTTATGAATTCAGCAATGGTATTGCAAGGAGAGGAGAATAGCTTTTCAACACTGGATTATGCAATGATTGATTTGTATACGGGACAGCTGGAGATGATAAAAATCGGTGGGGCAGCTACGTTTATTAAGCGAGGGGCGCAGGTAGAGATGATTTGCGATGGCACATTGCCTGCAGGAGCGGATGTTCATATGGAGATAGAAAGTGTGAAAAAACGACTAGGAAATGGTGATTTCCTTGTAATGCTTACAGATGGTGTGATAGAATATCTTCATGTGAGAAATCCAAAAGAAACCCTGATGGATATTATTGGAGCTGTGCAAACAGACAATGCGGGAGTTCTGGCGGAGAAGATTTTGGAAGAGGTGCTGGTTCGTACGGGTGGACATGCCATGGACGATATGACAGTGCTGGTAACTGGAATTTGGGAGAAATGATGCAAAAAGAATTACAAAAGAAAATGCAAGAATTTCATATGGTATCTCCTGGGGATAAGGTACTGGTAGGTGTGTCTGGTGGAGCGGACTCAGTTTGTTTATTGCTGGCACTTAGTGAGCTTCGTAAGGAAATGGAGTTTTCACTAGAAGTAGTACATGTAGAGCATGGCATTCGTGGAGAAGAGAGTCTTCAGGATGCGCAGTTTGTAGAGGACTTGTGTAAGCGCTTACAGGTGCCATATCAGGTGCATTCAGTGGATGTTCCAGCCTATGCAGCAGAAGAGGGCTTAGGCTTGGAAGAAGCGGCGCGTAAACTAAGATACCAGGTGTTTGAAAGTCTTGCAAAAGAGACAGGAGCGAAGGTGGCTCTGGCGCATCACAAGGAGGATAATGCAGAAACGATATTGTTCCAGATGGTAAGAGGAAGCTCTCTTGCAGGTCTTTGTGGGATGCAGCCCGTTCGGGAAGATGAAAAGGGAATCTGTTATATCCGACCACTTTTATTTTTCCATAGAGAGGAAATAGAAAGCTTTCTGAAATCGCGTGATCTGCAGTGGCGCATAGACAGCACAAATGCAGAATTAGAATATAGCAGAAACTTTTTGCGTGCGCAGGTAATACCAGAATTGGCACAAGTGAATGCGCAGGCAGTAGAGCATATGAATCAGACAGCGGCACATTTGTCCGAGATGAAAGAGTATCTGGATTTGGAAACAGAAAAACTCTGGGCGAAGATGGCTACAGTTGAGGATAAAATTACTTTAAATATAGAGATGTTGAACCAGCTTCATGCAGTGATGCAGAGACAGATTGCCTATAAGGCTGTCGTAGAAGCGGCTGGTAGGAAAAAAGATATTACTTCTACTCATGTAGATGATTTGTTGGAACTTGCCAAAGGACAGTCAGGAAAAAGAATTTCACTTCCTTATGGGCTTGTGGCGTGGAAGGAATTTGAACTATTACAGATTGCTTCTGATGATTATTTCGAAGAGGTCTACACCTGCACATATGAGGTGAGCGCAGAGAAATTGGAAGAACTTCTTACGTGTGAAAACTGCATGGAAATTTCTGTTGGCAATGAGGTTGAAACACTTTGCTGCCGTGTCTTTAAAAAAGAGGAGGAATCCTTAGAAATTCCTAGAAAAACGTATACGAAATGGTTCGATTATGATAAGATGAAACGAGGATTCTGTATACGAACACGAAGAAGTGGGGATTACTTTATTAGTGATGCCCAGGGGCATCGGAAAAAGCTGAAACAATACTTTATCGATGAAAAAATTCCGGCGACGACAAGAGACCAAATGTGGCTTCTTGCGAAAGAGGATCAGGTGCTCTGGTTAGTAGGTGGACGTATCAGTGAGAATGTAAAAGTACTACAAGAGACAAAATATATTTTGGAAATTACTTATGATGGAGGAAAGAAAGATGAGTAGAGAAAACGGTGTAAATATTAAGGTGCACATTACAGAGGAAGAGTTAAACAAGCGTATTGCAGAAATCGGTGCTGCAATTACAGAGAAGTTTAAAGGAGAATCTGTATATTTAGTTTGTATCTTGAAAGGTTCTATCTTCTTTACAACAGAATTGGCAAAACGTATTGATTTACCAGTAGAAATCGATTTTATGACAGTTTCTAGTTATGGCGCACAGACAGTATCTTCGGGCGTTATCAACGTGAAACAGGACTTGTCTGGTTCTATCGAAGGCAAGAACGTAATTATCGTAGAAGATATTATTGACTCAGGAAATACATTAAGCAGATTAATTCAGTTGTTTAAGAGTAGAAATCCAAAGACGCTCACTCTTTGCACACTTTTAGATAAACCTGAAAGACGTGTGGTAAAAGACGTAGTGGTAGATTACACAGGATTCGTAGTGCCAGATAAATTTATCGTAGGGTATGGTCTGGACTGGGATCAGAAATTCCGCAACCTTCCATATATTGGATTTGTGGAAGAATAGAAGGAGAAAGAAGTATTGAACACAAAGAGTAATAAGAGCAGAAATTTTGGCGGATGGAGTCTGTATTTAATCTTCATCCTTGCGATTGTCATTTTGTGGTGGAGTGCGGGAAATGAAAATAAGCCAACCAATATGACAAAAGCAGAATTTGTAGCAGCCTTACAGGCGAATGAGGTAGATGCGGTAAAAATTTCGCAAAACACAGAAGTTCCTACCGGAAATCTGACCATTTTGATGAAAGACGAAAAGACAAGAACTATGTATGTGTCAGATGTCAATGAAATGCAGGAACTTATGGAAGCGCATGGTTTCACGAATTTCTATTGCATCAATGTACCACAGAAGACGTGGTTGGAAAGCTTTCTTCCATATTTGATTATCTTTGGCTGTATGTTTATTTTCTTTATGATTATGAACAACAATGCGGCGCAACAAAGTGGTGGAAGCAAGATGATGAATTTTGGCAAGAGCCGCGCAAAGCTTGCTACCGATGAAAATGGAAAGAAGACTTTTGAAAATGTTGCAGGTCTTCGTGAAGAAAAAGAAGAATTAGAAGAAATCGTAGATTTCCTTCGTGCTCCACAGAAATACACAAATCTTGGTGCACGTATTCCAAAGGGTGTGCTTTTGGTGGGCCCTCCTGGTACAGGTAAAACCCTTCTTGCAAAAGCAGTTGCAGGAGAAGCTGGCGTACCATTCTTTAGCATCTCAGGTTCCGACTTCGTAGAAATGTTTGTCGGTGTAGGTGCTTCTCGAGTAAGAGACTTATTTGAGGATGCAAAGAAGAATGCACCTTGTATCGTATTTATTGATGAAATTGACGCAGTAGCACGTCGTCGTGGTACTGGTATGGGTGGCGGACACGATGAACGTGAACAGACACTTAACCAGATGCTTGTAGAAATGGATCGCTTCGGTGTAAACGAAGGCATTATCGTAATGGCGGCGACTAACCGTGTAGATATCTTAGACCCAGCGATTATGCGACCAGGTCGTTTCGATAGAAAAATCGTCGTAGGTCGTCCTGACGTAGCTGGTAGAGAAGAAATTTTAAATGTTCATGCAAAGAACAAGCCACTTGGCGATGATGTAGACTTAAAGCAGGTTGCACAGACAACAGCCGGATTTACAGGTGCAGATCTTGAAAACCTGTTAAACGAAGCTGCAATTGTGACGGCTCGTGAAGAACGCGCATACATTACACAGGAAGATATTCGTAAATCCTTTGTAAAAGTAGGAATCGGTGCAGAGAAGAAGAGTAAAGTTATTTCTGACAAAGAAAAACGCATTACCGCTTACCATGAAGCCGGACATGCGATTCTTTTCCACGTGCTTCCAGATGTAGGACCTGTATATACAGTTTCTATTATTCCTACCGGAGCAGGCGCAGCAGGCTATACAATGCCACTTCCTGAAAAGGATGAAATGTTCAATTCTAAAGGGCGCATGATTCAGGATATCATCGTAGGACTTGGTGGACGTGTTGCGGAAGAATTGGTATTTGATGATGTGACCACTGGTGCTTCCCAGGATATCAAGCAGTGTACGAGAACTGCACGCGATATGGTGACCAAATATGGTATGTCAGAAAACATTGGTATGATTTGCTATACTAATGAAGATGACGAAGTATTCATCGGACGAGACCTTGCACACACCAGAAGTTATAGCGAAGGTGTAGCCGCAACGATTGACAGCGAAGTAAAAAGTATCATAGATAATGCTTATGCAGAAGCAAAACGCATTATTTTAGAACATCGTGACGTATTAGACGCTTGCGCAGAGCTTCTTTTAGAGAAAGAAAAGATTTCAAGAGAAGAATTTGAACCGCTTTTTGACTAACGAAAATTTGCGAAAACAAAACCGAGCCTAAAAAACTCGGTTTTTTTATGCATATTTTGCTTAAATTTGGTAATAATAAAATTAGGAGTTGAAAAAGTGCACAAAAAAACCTTTAAACTTTTGTGAAGTTTGTGCACACTTTCTGTGGTGTTAGTGCTATTATAATCCATGTAAAAACCCCCCAATACATTATATATAGTTTTTACTAACCCCATAGTAAAAATACCTTCTCCTAAAAAGACAGCCGATTATTCGCTGTCTTTTTTACTTTGTATAGATCTTGGTGCTAGCAATGGTGTTGGCTTGGAGCTAGCTGGGGACCTATATGATGTTTTTGGCTTGGAAGTCCCTGCTTTTTACGAGAGCGGGGACTTTTTGTTGTTTTGAGTAATTCTTAAGAATTCCATAAGATAAAATGAAACCTATTGTATGTAAAATATCCTCTTGCTAAAATGTTTACATAATAGATAGTTTGTAGGAAATAGGAGCAGATATGTTAGGAAGAATATTTAGATTCATCGGTATAACAATAGGTTCAATTGCATTTATATGGTTCATCATACCATTTTGGTTTTCTGGCGTTTTGAATATAGGGAATATTACAGGGATTGTAGTAGCAGTGTTGTTCACGATTTATATGATGTTTTTGCCAACTATAAATGAATGTCTAAAACGTAAGAAGATGAAATGGATTACGAGGGGCTGTATAGCTCTTATCGTAGCAATGCTTACCTTAGTAGTAGTGGAAACTGCATGCATTGTGAATGCATGTGTGAAAACTCCAGCGGAAAATGCAACTGCTGTAGTATTGGGCTGTCGTGTGTATGGAGAGCGCCCTAGTTTGTCGCTTGTTGAAAGACTAGAAGCGGCATATGCATATTTGGAAGAAAATCCAGAAGCGACATGTGTGGTATCTGGCGGACAGGGGGACGGCGAAAATATTTCCGAGGCAGAAGCTATGTATCGTTGGCTCATCGCAAAAGGGATCGAAAAAGAGCGTATCTATATAGAAGATCAATCTACCTCTACAGAGGAAAATATAGCCTATTCCAAACAGATAATAGAAACAAATGGATTAAATCCCAATATCGCAATTGTAACAAGTGAATATCACACCTATCGCGCTGGAATGATAGCGAAACAAAACGAGATGAGTTTTGGTGCAGAACCAGGAAAAACGGCTTGGTGGACATTTCCGACATTTTATGTAAGGGAGTTGTATGCTATTTTGGCGGAATGGATTTTCTAAGTTAAAGACGTAAGATCTTTGTCCAGTTACGTTTGTTATAACCGACTCTAAGAATTATGACTACTTTCATTAGGATTAATAATAGGATACCTATATGGGAACTGTCTTAGAGTTAGGATGGAATGTTTCATATCTTTAATGAAACGATTAGATATAAGTGGTTCGAGAAGAGAGTCGGAGATATAGTCGCCAATGTCGATAATATTATCTCGAGCTCGAGGGGTTAGACGAATCTGATAATTACTCATCGGCACATTCATTTAAAAAGTTTTCGAATTGCAAAGGGGTCATTTCGTCAATAATTGGGATTGTAATTGAGTCCAAGTGACTACCTCCTTTATTTGTTTTTGTTATCTTAACATTAGGGTATTTTAAAGACAATGAAAATTTTATTTTTGAATAAAAGTTTGTGAAAAGCATATATTTTTCAATGTCAAAAATTTTGCACTATGAATAAAAAAGTCAAAAAATACTTGTACAATTAGCATTCCTATGCTATACTCTAACCTTGTCAGGAGTAAATCTGACATATATGGGTGGATTCCCGAGTGGCCAAAGGGGACAGACTGTAAATCTGCTGCAAATTGCTTCGGTGGTTCGAATCCACCTCCGCCCATTAAATGCCGGCGTGGCGGAACTGGCAGACGCGCAGGACTTAAAATCCTGTCGTAGCAATACGGTACCGGTTCGATTCCGGTCGCCGGCATTAAATAAAAAAGAGAAACGTTGATTTCAACGTTTCTCTTTTTTGTTATGTAAAGTTATTTCGCTACACCAGTTGATTCACGTTCTACCATCTGTGGTCGAAGCATCGTTCTACTAATGCAAACGTGATTGATTAAAGAATACAATGTCATGTAAGCACAACGTCCTAACTCATTTCTCTGCTGGGAAATGGTAGTAAGCGGTGGCTCTGTAGTAGCAGCAATAGGGATGTTGTCAAATCCGATAATGCTGATATCTTCAGGGACACGGTAGCCAGCGTTTTTACAAGCTTCAATGGCGCCCTGAGCGATAAGGTCGTTACCACAAACGATTGCGGTTGCGCCTTCCTTTAAGAAGGTAGGTACGTGGCTGTGTGCACTGTCTGCGACAAAGGAATCACGAGCCATGAGTTTTTCGTTATGCTCGATTTCAAATTTCTGGATAGCGCTTTCAAAAGCACGTTGTCTTTCTTCAGAAACGAAAGAACCATAGGAACCATTTAAGAAAGCGATTTTCTTATGTCCGAGCTTCACTAAATGTTCTACCGCCATATGGATACCCTCACGGCTGTCTGTGCCAAGATAACCCACATTGTGATTGCCGTCTACGAAGTTATCAAATAAAACGGTTGGCATGGTAGTGGTCTGCATCTGTTCCATCCAAGGATTGTGAAGTGCGAGTCCGAGGACGAAAGCGCCACAATAACCATGTTGTAATAGATATGTATCGTATTTATTTTTCTTCTGGAAGTCTACATCAATTTCTACAACATCCACATCCCATTTGTGTTTGAAAGCATTCTGCTTAAAACCAAGTACGATGTCATAACCGAAGGAATCCTCGGATTCAAATTCTACGTTGGTTACAAATAAACAAAGCTTACGAAATTCTTCTTTTTTGGAACGCTTTGTACTGTAGCCCATTTCTACAGCAGTGTCTAATACGAGCTGTCTTAAATCATCACTAATGTCATTTGCACCATTTAAGCCCTTGGATACGGTGCTGATAGAAATGCCCAAGCGGCTTGCAATATCTTTTATGGTGGCCATAATAAATCCTCTTTACTTCATAAGTTCTTTATGTCCGATTAACATTTCCTGAATTTGATTCTGGAAATAAGCACCTACGCGCTTCTGATCCTCTTTGTCTAATTCAGCAAAGGTAACAGGTTTGCCATATTCAAGAATGACATTTGCAGATTTGATAAATGGGACATGATCCTCAAAAACTCTGTTTGTGCCTGTGATTGCAACAGGTACGATTTTGCAACCTGTTTTGGAAGCAATTTTGAAGCTTCCGTCTTTAAATTCACTGATGTCTGTAAGGTCTTCTTTATTTTTATTTCTAGTTCCTTCTGGGAAGATGAAAATAGAAATGCCATTTTTCACTTTTTCAATACAACTTAAGATAACCTTTAAGCCTTCTTTTACGTCGCTACGGTTTAAGAATTCGCAGTGAAGACGTTTCATCCAGGCACGAAGTGCAGGAACTTTGTTTACCACGTCTTTTGCAACGAAACCGGTAAGACGAGGACATCTTGCATATGTGATTACGATGTCTACCATGCTTCGGTGGTTGGCTACATAGAGGACTGGTTCATCGGTTGGAACATTTTCTTCGCCGATGACTGTTAATTTGATACCAGCCAATACGTGCAGCACTTTAAATACCCACTGAATAAGTCTAAGCTGTAAAAGATCTGCTTTCTCCTGATTGAACTTACGGTATATCCAGAAAAAGCCCAGTGGAATATAGCCCACTAATAAATATAAAAAGATAAATCCAAATGTCAAAATAGTTCTCATTTTTCTACCTCAAATTTTTCAAAAAGCATTTTGTAATACCTATCTATTATACAGAAATAGTGCATAAAATACAAGGTCTGCACATATGTATTTCATAGACAATCAGCAGTGAAAAGGGGGCTATTATGGAATTAAACAGACATATATGTACACAGCTAATAGAGAAGACAAAAAGTTTTTCGCAGATAACCTTGGATGATGATTACATTGTCAGGGACAATAAGCCAGATGTAGTGCGCGTGATTTACTCCAAAGGGAACGTGCGCGTAGAGGATGTGCGTGCAGCGAATCAAGGCGTTTGGATTACGGGTAAACTCTGTTTTTCTACGCTTTACCAGAGTGATGATGAAAATCACCGATTGGAAAGTGTAAACGGGGAAGTGCCATTTCAGGAAAAAGTGATTATGGATGATGTAGAAGAAGGCGATGATGTAGTCGTAGATATGAATATCGAAGATTTATCCGTTGGCATCATCAATTCCCGTAAGCTTGTCATTCGTGCGGTCGTCAATGTAACAGCACGAAATTTGGAAGAAGAGGATGAAGACATTGCCTGCGCAATTTTTGAGATGGGATATGAACAGAAAAATATAGATATGCCGATGCTATGTCTTGTAGAGAATGTAAAAGAACAACTGCGTATACAAAAGGAATTGTTGCTGCCAAATTCGAGAGCAAATATCGGGCAGCTGACCTTTTATCAGGTAGATTTTCGCAATCAGGAAGTGGAACTTCTGGATGACAGGATGCAGGTAAAAATGGATGCTTACATATGGGTGTTATATCGTAGTGAAACCACTGGGGATTATGAATGCTATGAAACCGTGCTTCCGCTTAGTGGAGAAATCGATGTAAGTGCCCTTCGTGGCGATGAAATTTTCTGGGCAAAACTCGCGCCGTTGGAAGTCGAAATGGATATCAGAACAGACTACGACGGAGAAAATCGTATGCTGGGATTAGATATGATTTTTTCTGTAGAGGTGCAGATTTATCGCGAAGAAAATTGTCAGGTTTTAGAAGATGCTTATGCATTGGATAAGGAACTATTGATAGAGAGAAAGAAGACTCCGATTAGTCAGCTGCTGATGAAAAATGTGTCCAAGATTCGTCTTTTAGAGCAGGAACAATTAGAACCAAATCAGCAAAAGATTTTGCAAGTATGCGGGAGTAGCGGGCAGGTCACCATCGACCGTGTTCAAAAGAGGGAAAATGGAATCCAAGTGGAAGGTGTTTTGAAAGTGCATATTCTGTATAACACGACGGATGATATGATGCCTTTTGCACACGCGGATAGCAATATTCCATTTGAACAGTTTATAGAAATTGATGGTTTTGACGAAGACTCGTCTTACTGGTTAGATGGAAATATCGAGCAGCTTCAGGTAAATCTATTAGATAATTTGGAATTTGAAGTAAAGGCTCTGATTCAGATTGCTGTAATGGCTATGAAACGGGATTGGATATCTAATATCATTTCTATTAACGAAGAGGAAATAGATGAAGAAATGCTTCAAAAACAGCCAGGTATGATTGGATATGTCAGAAGAGATGGAGAAGATCTTTGGGATGTGGCTAAGAGGTATCATGCTTCTGCAGATAATATGATAGAAGTTGGAAATAAAGTGCTTGTGGTAAAACAGATGGGTAGATGATAAAAAAGGGTTGTCATATATTGACAACCCTTGCTTTTTTTTGTGCTTTGTGCCACAATATATAGTAGTATGCATAACTGTATCCAAATGGAGGTTTTGATGAAATTTAAGAAACTATTAGCCCTCGTTTTGGTAGGGTCATTTTTAATAACAATGCCTGTTTCGGCATCCACAGCTGGACGTGATCAGGCAAGAGACGAACTGAATAATTTACAGGAACATATGGAAGACCTGGAGAAAGAGTTTTCGCAGCTGGAAAGCCAGATGAGTTCTAAGGCAAAAGCCCTTAGTGATTTGATGGCAGAACAGGAAATGTTGAAAAATGATATGAAGAGAACTCAGGCGGCTATCGATCAGGCGGAAAAGGATCTGGCAGTTGCGAAGGAAAAAGAAGAAGCCGAATATGAGGCCATGAAACTTCGCATTCAGTATATGTATGAAAACAGCACACAGGATTCTGTCATTGATGCGATTTTGAATGCCAGAGGCGTAGTGGACATGCTTAACCGTGTGGAATATGTTTCTCAGGTACATAAAACTGACCGTGAGCTTTTAGAAGAATACAAAGCAGCAGTAGAACAGGTAGAGGTTCTTGCTGAAGAACTTAAGATTGAGATGGACAGCCTTGTTGCACAGGAAGAAGTATATGAGCATCAGGAAGAAGAACTGGAATCCGCAATCGCTGCGCTTAAATCATCATCGAGAAATTATGAGAGTCAGCTTGCTACAGCGAAGCAAAGAGCAAGACAGCTGAATAACTATATTGCAGAGCAGAACCGTTTGATTGCATTGCAGCAACAGCAGCAGAACGGCGGAAGCAGTAATAGCAATAGTAGTAGCAATAGTGGAACTTCAAACCAGAGACCAATCTTAGCTGCGGCTTATTTAAATGACCCATCGTATGATCCAGCCTTTACTACAGGTATAAGTGGAAATGATTTAGTAAACTATGGCTTGCAGTTTGTGGGCAATCCATATGTATGGGGTGGAAATAGTTTAACTAAGGGATGCGACTGTTCTGGTTTTGTAAATCTTATTTATAAGCACTTTGGATTTAGAAGTGTGCCTAGACATTCACAGGATTTTAAGACCTGGGGAAAACCAGTTGCTTTTGTAAATCTTAAGCCAGGTGATATTGTAGTATATCCAGGACATGTGGCTATTTATATCGGTAATGGAAAAATTATGGAAGCACAGTCAGAAAGAGCGGGTATCACATGTAACAGAAGCGTAACGAGTGGTACAATCACAGCGATTCGAAGAGCGTTATAAGAAGAGGATATAAAATGAAAACTTTTTTTGAAAGCATGAAAAAGTTTCGCGTCCTGTGGATATTTGTGATTGTTTTTGCGGCTATGATGTATATTGCCAACGAGAGCTGGCTAAGCAGAGCAGAAATCGTATATTATGAATCATTGGACGAGGTCGTAGCGACAGTACAGGGAAAAGATTTCACATTGCGAGATTTCGCAGTGTATGTAGCACATCAGGAAGCAGAAGTTCAGGATCAGGCATATGCCTATGATATGGACAATACCAGAAAGTATTGGGCGGTGCATACAGAGCATGGATTTATCAATCAGGTTGCACGAAAAGAAGCGATGTCCATGGCGATTCACGATGAACTTTTTTATCAGTTGTATCAAGAATTAAATATGGAACTGACTGAAGAAGAGCAGAATATCTTAAATAGTAAAGTGGAAGATTTCTGGTCTGATTTGGTAGAAGAAGAAAAAGATATTCGCCTGGGAATTTCCAAAGAAGATGTGTCTCAGACGATGTACAAAATCGCCTGTGCACAGAAAGCACAGATGGTATATGCGGGAATCCTCGCTGTAGATTATGAGGATTTAGACTATGCAGAAGAAACATTTTTAGATTTTCTCAGTGATTATGAATACAAGGTAAACGACAATGTGTTAAACCGATTAGACTTCGGAGACATCACATTGATACATGAATAAAGGTGGTAGAAATATGGCAGCCAAAATAGGAAGAAATGATCCATGTTGGTGTGGATGTGGGAAAAAATATAAATCCTGTCACATGGCATTTGATGACAAGATTGCAAGATTTGCAGCACAGGGACACAGAGTTCCTTCGAGAGATATCATTAAGACTCCAGAGCAGATTGCAAAAATCAAAGAGAGTGCCAAAATCAATATGGCAGTACTCGACTATATCGGAGAACATATTCATGCAGGTATGAACACCGCAGAAATTGATAAAATCGTTTATGACATGACAACAGAAATGGGTGGTATTCCTGCACCGCTAAATTATAACGGATATCCTTACAGCGTGTGTACTTCTGTAAATGAACAGGTATGCCACGGATTCCCTTCAGAAAACGTTGTCTTAAAAGAAGGCGATATTATCAACGTAGACTGTTCAACTATTTTGGATGGATATTTCAGTGATTCTTCGAGAATGTACTGTATCGGGGAAGTAAGTCCAGAGAAAAAACGTCTCGTAGAAGTCGTAAAAGAATGTGTAGAGTTGGGATTAAAAGAAGTAAAACCATGGGGCTTTTTGGGCGACATGGGACAGGCGGTTCATGACCATGCTTATGCAAATGGATATACCGTGGTGCGTGAAATCGGTGGTCACGGCGTAGGTCTGGAATTCCATGAGGAACCATGGGTAGGTTACAACACCAAACGTGGTACAGATATGCTTATGGTACCTGGTATGGTATTTACGATTGAGCCTATGGTAAACATGGGTGGAGTGGAAATTGAAATTGACCCAGAAAACGATTGGGAAGTGTATACGAAAGACGGCCAGCCATCTGCTCAGTGGGAGATTATGGTACTCGTAACTGAGGATGGAGCAGAAGTGCTCTGCTGGTAAGAATAATGAGGAAATGTCATGAATAAAGAAAAGAGAGTGCTGACTAAGGGTGAAAAGACAGTCATTCGTATTATGACAATTGTTGCTGTAGTTGCTTTGGGAATCTTTGCATGGGGTCTATATGCAAATGATTATTATAGAGCAGAAGCTACTGCGAAAAAGGCGATGCTAGGAACAAAAAAGATAGACGTTCAGGAAAAAGAAGATTACTATGTTTTCTCTCAGAAGGATGAGAAATCTGAAAAAGGTATCGTATTTTATCCTGGTGGCAAGGTTGATGAAAAAGCCTATGCACCAATGCTTGTAGAACTTGCAGAAGAGGGTTATGAAGTGTATCTGGTAAAGATGCCAGCGAAGCTAGCAATCTTTGGGATGAATGCAGCAGACGATGTTTTTAAAGCAGCATCGCATATCGAAGAATGGACGATGATGGGACATTCCTTAGGTGGAGCTATGGCGGCTTCCTTTAGCGCATCCCATGATGCGGAAGTAGATGCCCTTGTCCTTTTGGCAGCTTACAGCACAGAAGATTTAAACGGACTGGACATGGAAGTCTTTTCCTTCTACGGAACAGAAGATAAGGTTTTAAATATGGAAAAATACGAAGAGTATTTTGACAATCTTCCAGAGACACTCGTAGAAGAAGTAATAGAGGGTGGTAACCATGCAAACTATGCACACTACGGTGCGCAGGAAGGCGATGGGGAAGCAAGTATTACCAGAGAAGAACAGCAGGAATGTGTATTGGATATTTTCCTGAATGTGGGAAATTGATTTGAGGAGTGTAAAGGAGAAGAAGGATGTTAGAAATCGAACGCAAATTTTTGATGGATGGATTTCCAATTGGGTTAGAAGTAATTAGCGAAGTAGAAATCGAACAGGGATATTTAAGTTTTGATCCAGAAGTTCGCATTCGAAAAGCATATGATAAATTTACTGGCAAGGAACAATTCCGTATCACAATTAAAGGGGATGGAGATTTGACCAGAAGAGAAATCGAGAC
>JAZKYR010000089.1:0-23264 GCA_045612245.1 Agathobacter sp. | reverse complement strand
GAATTGGTACCTGGGGATTGACAAAAGTAGAAAAACGTCCCACAATTTGGCCCTGTTCTACCCTAACCGCACCAATTTCAATAATTCGGTTAGACACTGGACTAAATCCTGTTGTTTCAATATCAAAAACTACATAGGTATCTTTCAAAGACTGTCCGTGTGCATCTGTAACAATCCCTTTTAAGTCGTCTACAATATAAGCTTCTACACCATAGATAATCTTGATGTCTGTTTTTGTATGACTTGCTTCTGTAAAGCCCTGCACATCGCCATGGTCCGTAATTGCGATTGCCTTATGTCCCCACATCTCCGCACGTTTAATAATCGCAGAAGCGTCTGACACCCCATCCATGTCACTCATCTTTGTGTGACAATGAAGTTCTACACGTTTTTCAGGACTTACATCCATACGAGTTGTGGTAAAATCAGGAATTTTCTTGATTCCAGTAATCGAACTAATCGTAAGTTCCCCATCGTACTGGTCAATATTTGCAACACCACGAACCTTAATAAAACTGCCAGGCTTTAATCCACCAGTAATTGCAGGGGCATCTTCGTTTTTCGCAAAGGCTTTGAGCATAATTGTGTCAGTAAAGTCTGTCACCGAAAAAATAATCAGAGTCTTTTCATTTCTAACTTCTCTAGACTCCAAAGATATTACTTTACCATGAATGATTACTTCTCCAATAGGACCGTCAATTTTAACGATTTCCATTGGTTCTTCTTCAATATCTCTGCCATAAATTACATCCGGATTATCAGACTTCTTACTACCTGGCTCATAACGCTTACGGAATTCACCTTTCTTTTCGAAAGGTTTTTTCTGTACAGCAGGTTTTGGAGCAGCTTCCGTCTTCTTCTGCTCTTCTTTCTCTGGTTTTGCAGGTTTTCCATTGTCACCCAGCAATAAACCATCTTCCTGAGGAGCCTCCTCTACCTTTTCCTTTCCAATACTTGTTCTGCCTACTATCGCCTTTACCTGCTGGCGAATTTGTTCATTTGAATTCTTACGATATTTGCTTTCTTTTGGTTCACGATACTCTACATTTACAATTAAATCGAGACCACATCGTTCACAAACAATCTTTTCCAAAAACTGAACCACTTCTTCGCCTCTAGTTTTGGCAATAATAGTCTCGTCCATGATTAATGTAATCTTGCTAGAGAATTCAAATTGAATCTCAGCTGTTCGAAACACATTACCAAGAAGCAAACTATATTCATTGATTTCTTCCTGCATGCTCTCTCTGTATTCATGAAGAAGACTTTCAACAGTATACTGTTCAGATAACTGGAAACTTTCAATAATTTTGATAAATACATCTTTGCTTGGGAAAAGCTGATTTTTAATTTCTCGTTCCAAATACCAGATAATTTTCTTTGGAATCAGTCTTTTTGCATGCAAATAAATGCGAATATGACTTTTATCATGATTCGCACTTATTTTGGTTACTTCTGCTTTTTCTAATAAACCTTCATATCCCTTCTCTACCTTAAGAGTCGGGAAAACTTCCAAAAATGTCTTTGACATTTTATTTACTCCAATTTTCTAATTCGTATCTTAAAGCTTCCAAAAGCTGATCTTCTGGAACCTTCTTAAAAATTTCGCCTTTTTTAATAATAAGACCTTCGCCAATACCTCCAGCTACCCCAAGGTCGGCTTCTTTTGCTTCACCAGGTCCATTTACTACACAACCCATAACAGCTACCTTGATATCTAATGGGAATTCTGCAACCATGGTTTCCACCTGATTTGCAAGACCTATTAAATCTATCTGTGTACGTCCACAGGTTGGACAAGATACTACTTCAATGCCACCTTTTCGAAGGCCAAGGGTTCTAAGAATAAGCTTTGCAGACTTGATTTCTTCTACAGGATCTCCTGTTAAAGAAACACGAATAGTATCACCAATTCCTTGTCCTAAAATAAGGCCTAAACCAATCGATGATTTGATATTTCCGCTGATAATAGTTCCTGCTTCTGTAATACCTACATGAAGAGGATGATTCATCTTATCTGCAATAAGCTCATGTGCTTTTACACACATCATAACATCGGAAGATTTGATACTTACAACCAAGTTATCATAGCCCATATCTTCGATGATTTTTACTTTATCAAGTGCGCTCTCAACGATTCCTTCTGCGGTTACTCCACCATATTTTTCAACAAGATTTTTCTCTAAGGAACCACTATTTACGCCTACACGAATAGGAATATTACGCTCTTTTGCTACGTCAACTACAGCTTTTACACGGTCTACACTACCAATATTTCCTGGGTTGATGCGAATTTTATCTGCACCATTTTCCATAGCTGCAATTGCTAATTTATAATCAAAATGAATATCTGCAACGATAGGAATTTCTACCTGTTTCTTAATTTCAGCCAAGGCTTTCGCTGCTTCCATGGTAGGAACCGCACAACGAATAATGTCACAGCCAGCCTTTGTTAATTTCTGAATCTGGGCAACAGTCGCAGCCACATCTTCTGTCTTTGTATTTGTCATAGACTGAATAAGAATCGGATTTCCTCCACCGATTACGCGATTTCCAATTCGAACTTCTTTCGTAAGTCTCTTCTCCATTTTTGCCCCTCCAATTATACAAATATCTTTCTGATATCGTTAAACATTACTACAAACATAAGTCCAAACAATAACAAGATGCCCACCAAATGAACCATTCCTTCTTTTTCAGGATCCAGCGACTTTCCGCGAATCGCTTCTATCGCTAAGAACACTAATCTACCACCATCCAAAGCAGGAATTGGCAAAAGATTCATAACACCAAGGTTTGCAGACAGCATAATTGCCCAATTCATCATATTAAGCAATGCTATAAAGTAGCCGCCATTTTCTACGGATTCCTCATAAACATCTCCCATGCTCTGTACGATTCCAACTGGACCGCTCAAATCATTTACAGATGCACCACCTGAAAACAGCATTTTTAAACTCTGAATCGTAACATCAATATAGTATCCAAGTTCATAAAAGGCATACTTCACATTATCAAAGAATCCCATTTGTTCTCTTTCACCAGAAGAAATAAATCCATAAAGATATCTTCCAGATTCTTCGTCATACTTAGGAACTAAAGTAGTCACGTAAGTATTTCCTTCCTCACCAGGTCTGGTAAATTCAATCTCAACTGGCTCTCCTACATGGAAGGTAGCATAAAGGCTAATTTCACGATAAAAGTGAACATCTTTTCCACCCATTTTAACAATGGTATCACCACCCGAAAGTCCAGCTTCCTGTGCAGCATAACCATCAATTACATCACTGATTTTGGTGGTATCAACACCTGCAAAACTCAAAACAACAAAGGAAAAAATCACAGCCATAATAAAGTTGAAAATAGGACCTGCAGCTACTACACTAATTCTCGCCCAAACCGACTTTTTATTAAAGGCTCTGTCATCATCCGAACTTTCATCTTCGCCTTCCATCATACAAGCCCCACCAAAAGGCAAAAGTTTTAAAGAATATTTGGTCTCACCCTTTGTAAAACCGATGATTGTAGGTCCTAAACCTAATGAAAATTCATTTACACGAATCCCATTTAACTTTGCAAGTGTAAAATGCCCTAATTCATGAAAAAGAATAAGTAAACTAAAAACTATAATTGCTACTAAAATATTCAAATTACCACCTACTGCTTATGAATTCATAAGCTTCCTGTTCTGTTTCTAAAATCTGTTCTAATGTAGGAATTTCAATGAATTTTGTCTGATTCATTGTCTCCTCAATAATATCTGTGATTTCCAGATATTTAATCTTTCTATCTAAGAAAAGTGCAACTGCCTTTTCGTTGGCAGCATTATAAGCAACCGGAATATTTCCACCACGGATCATCGCTTCATAAGCTAATTTCAACCCTTTAAAAGTCTCAATATCTGGCTCTTCAAAGGTAAGATTTGACAGTGCAAATAAATCCAAACGTTTCCCTGACAATGGACGACGTTCTGGATAATATAATGCATACTGGATTGGTAAACGCATATCTGGTGTACCAAGCTGCGCAATAACAGCACCGTCTTCATATTCTACTGCTGAATGAATCACACTCTGTGGATGAACCACTACCTGAATACGTTCTAAATCTACGTCAAAAAGCCATTTCGCTTCCATTACTTCCAAACCTTTATTTACTAAAGTAGAAGAATCAATTGTAATCTTTCTACCCATAGACCAGTTTGGATGTTTCAAAGCGTCTTCCACCTGCATAGTTGCAAGCTCATCACGCTTTTTGCCTCTAAATGGACCACCGGATGCAGTAAGCAAAATTTTGCTAATTTTATTGCCTGCTTCACCCTGTAAAGACTGAAAAATAGCGCTATGTTCACTATCTACAGGCAAAATTGAAACATTATGCTTCTTTGCCAAAGGCATAATAATATGACCTGCAGTAACCAATGTTTCTTTGTTGGCTAATGCAATGTTCTTTCCCGCTTCAATAGCTGCAATCGTAGGACGAATTCCAAGCATACCTACAATCGCTGTTACAAGGATTTCTGAATCTGGATGTGTCGCTACTTCCAATAATCCATCCATACCTGCCAATACAGGAATGTTTAAATCCTTTGTATTTTCGCGCAGTGCTTTTGCATCTTCTTCCGACCAAACGCTTACTACTTTTGGACGAAATTCACGCATCTGCGCTTCCATTAATTTTGTATTTCCTCCACAAGATAATGCTACAATCTCAATATCGCCCTGTTCTCTTGCTACGTCTAAAGTCTGAGTTCCGATCGAACCAGTTGACCCCAACACTGCTACTTTTCTCATGTAAATACCTCCCTAGCAAGTACTTTTACAAAAAGTAAACTGCTAAATAATAAATAATTGGTGCTGTAATCATCATTGAATCAAAACGATCCATGATTCCACCATGACCTGGAATCAAAGTTCCATAGTCCTTAATATCATAATTACGCTTAATTGCAGAAGCTGTTAAATCACCTACCATAGAGATAAGAGCAGCCACGGCAGAAATCACAGCTAAAACAATAATACTTCTAGTTTCTAAGCCCATCTGCGCTTTAAATACCGAGCAATAAATAACTGTAAGTAAAGCTGTACCTACTACACCACCTACTGCACCTTCAATCGATTTCTTTGGACTAAGCACTGGAGCCATTTTGTGTTTACCAATGAGCACACCTACACAGTATGCACAAGTATCACATCCCCATGAACAAATAAAGATAAGAAACGCTAAATATACACCGCTCTCTAATACACGAATCTGGTATACATAAGAAAGCATAACTGCTACATAAAACATACCAAAGAAAATAGCCATAACATCTTTTGCTTCATATTTTGGATATGTAAATACATATACAAACATAAGCAAAATAAGGAAAAGCATAACCAAAGCCATCGGATCTACAAATCCAGCAAACAACTGGCTTACATAAAATAACACAGCCATCGCATAGGAAATATATGCTAAAGGTGTCTTTTCAAGTTTAAACACACGGTATAATTCAAACATTCCGATTAAAGAAATACCTAATAACGAGAATAATGTCACATATCCTCCACTAATAATTACAACCAATGCAAGAATCACTAAAACGATTCCACTTAATAATCTTGTCTTAAACATGATGTCCTCCCATTTACTCTTCTGTTAATCCGCCGAATCTTCGGTCACGTTTATTATATGCTTCTACAGCACGTTCCAATTCTTTTTTGCCAAAATCAGGCCATGGAACATCTGTAAAATAAAATTCACTATATGCTAACTGCCACAAAAGATAGTTAGACAAACGCTGTTCGCCACTGGTACGAATCATAAGATCTGGATCCGGAATATCCTTGGTATCCAAGTATGATGAAAACTTTTCAGCTGTAATATCATCTACTGAAAGCTTTCCCGCATCATGATCTTCTACCATATGTTTCATAGCTCGAACCATTTCATCACGGCTACCATAATTTATCGCAATTGTTAAATTCAAACCTGTGTTTACAGCGGATTTCTCTTCTAATTCAAGAATCTGATTCTGGAATTTCTCAGAGAGTCTGCCAATTTCCCCAATTACACGAATACGCATGTTGTTCTTATCTGCAGTTCTTAAACAGTTCTTCAGATAACTTTCCAACAAGTTCATAAGTGCATCAACTTCAGCTTTTGGTCTACTCCAATTTTCTGTGGAAAACGCATACATTGTCACGTATTTGATGCCCATATCATGAGCAGCCTGACAAATTGTCTCTACATTCTTTGCACCTGCAGTATGCCCTGCATTACGTGGTAATCCTTTCGATTTTGCCCATCTACCATTACCATCTAAAATAATCGCTACATGCTGTGGTATCTTCATAAAATAAATCCCTCCATACAAATTCGCTCGGAACTATTATACTACAAAAGGGGGTGGATAACCACCCCCTAAGTTGCATTATACTGTAAGAATTTCTTTTGTTTTAGCATCTACTGCTTTATCTACATCTGCTACGAATTTATCTGTAAGTTTCTGGATTCCATCTTCTAAGTCTTTTACTTCATCTTCAGACCAATCTTCTGTTTTACCAGCTTTCTTTACATGATCGATAGCGTCACGTCTGATGTTGCGAATAGCTACTTTTGCATTTTCACCTTTCTTCTTAACATCTTTTGCTAATTCTTTACGTCTTTCTTCTGTAAGTTCTGGGAATACAAGACGAATAATTTTACCATCGTTTGTTGGATTAATACCAAGATCAGACATAAGGATTGCTTTTTCAATTTCTTTTACTAAAGAAGCTTCCCAAGGCTGAATCTGAATCATTCTTGGTTCTGGAACACTTACGTTTGCTACACTCTGAAGTGGAGATGGTGTACCATAGTAATCTACACGAATTTTGTCTAATACGTGAGGGTTTGCACGGCCAGCACGAATCGAACCAAATTCTTCCTCCAAATTATGCATTGTTTTTGTCATTTTTTCTTCATAAGAATTTAATCTTGCGTCCATGTTTATCCTCCTAAATTATACGGTAACTACTGTTCCGTTGAATTTTCCACTCATCGCTTTCACGATAGAGTCTTCTTCATTTAATCCAAATACATACATAGGCATTTTATTTTCCATGCACATAATAGATGCTGTCAAATCAACTACTGCAAGCTGTTTGTCGATAACTTCCTGAATAGATACTTCATCGTATCTTACAGCTGCTGGATTTGTCTTAGGGTCGCTATCATACACTCCGTCAATTGCTTTTGCAAGAAGAATAACCTCTGCTTCAATTTCAACTGCACGAAGTACTGTAGCTGTATCTGTTGAGAAATATGGATGTCCAGTTCCGCCTGCGAAGAAACATACCATTCCTTTTCCAAAGTATTTGTTTGCACGATCCTTTGAGAAAAGTTTTGTCATTGAACCACATTCGAATGGAGTCATAACTGCTGTTTTCATGCCTACTGAACGGAAAATTTCAGATACATAAATACAGTTCATAACAGTTGCAAGCATACCAATCTGGTCTGCTTTTGTTCTGTCGATTGTATTGCTGGTACGTCCACGCCAGAAATTACCACCGCCGATTACGATACCAACTTCCACTCCATTGTCCACCAACTTCTTTACCTGTTTTGCAACTTCGGTAACTGTTGGCTCATCAAAACCTTGATGTTTGTCTCCTGCTAATGCTTCCCCACTAAGTTTTAATAACACTCGCTTCATAGCTGGTCACCCTTTCTTATATACATTATATTATTTATTTGTGTAAATCTTATTTACCGAAAATACCCATAACATCAACATCAGCGTAAGCCTGTGAACAGAAACCTTCGATGATAGCACCGTTGTTAATCTGTACTGAACGAGATTTGATGTTACCCATGATAACTGCTGATGTATCAACTACTACAGGACCCTGTACATCGATATCACCTTTTACAGCACCCGCGATAACTGCTGATGTAGCTGTGATGTTACCAATGATAACTGAACCAGCACCAATTTTAACTGTACCTGTACTTACTACTTCACCTTCGATTTTTGCAACATCTGCAAAGAATTCTGAAGATGAGCTGTTACCGTTGATTACACCTGTAACAACTAATTTACCGTTACATGAAACGTTACCGTTTACTGTACCCTGAATATCGAAAGAACCTGCTGATGCAAGGTTACCTGTTAATGTTGTGCTTGCTGTGATTACTGAAGTTTCATCTAATACAACGTTTGAATCCATTTCTCTATATGTATCCATTACTACTCTCTCCTCTTTCACTCTAACTTCTGGAATTGGTTCTACAACTCTTTCTTTTACTACTGGCTGTTCAACCACTGGTCTAACTGGTTCAACTTTAACTGGTTCTTCTTTCACCTGTTCTAAAAGTCCATCCAATTTAGAAAGTTCAGACTTAACATCAACGTCATCACTAAAAGTATCTACTACCATGTTGTCGTCCATGTTTTCGCCACCTGGTACAAGCTCGTTTACTGCCTGTGAAAAATCTTCTTTAAAATCTTTAAAAAGTCCCATGTTTTTCCTCCGTATCTTTATTTAACACTTTCTGCTTTAATATATTGAATTGCATATGTATCTTCATCAATCGGTAAAATCTCTGCTCCCTGCTCCTGTAAACTCTGGATTAGTGAACCTAACGCTTCCACCGTTGTTGACTTGTTTTCACCGTCATGCAGTAGCACAACTGAAGTTTTGTATTTGGAAACTCCTCCTAATACATTGTCGAGAATATCCTGTGCTGTATAACTATTGGAAGCATCTCCTGCGGAAACATTCCAATCAAAATAGGTAATCTCTTCTTTATTTAAAATATTAACAAACTCGGCCATATTCACATTGCTTATTTCATTACCACTTCCACCTGGGAAACGATAAAACTTACTACGTGTACCGGTCAGTTCATAAATATAATCAGACAGCTTTTGATAATCCTTCTTGAACGCATTCTTCGATGAATAAATTAAACTGTACTGGTTGGAATAAGAATGCATACCAATTGTATGTCCTTCATTCACAATTCTACGATATATATCTGACACACCATCTTCTTCGCTTCCGACTACAAAGAATGTAGCTTTCACGTTATACTGTGCTAATACATCCAAGATATCTTCTGTGTTATCTCCAGGAACGCTATTAAATGTAAGATACACATAATGCTTGTCCCCTTCTGATGCAAGATTGTCTTCAGTATCAATTCCTGTGACAATATTCTCAACTTGGACCTCATCGTCCTCTGATAACTCATCAGACTCTGTATCAGAACTAATACCGCCAGGTTTCACGCCACTTTCAATAATATCAGATACCTGATTATTAAGCTTTACAACCTGAATTGACAAAATAATAATTGCTATGAATGATGCAAGCATCCATATAGCAATTGTCATAACAATACCAGTTTTCATTCGATTTATGCGTTTTCGTCTTTGGCGCTGCTGATCCAGTAACTCTGCTTCATTTACTGCCATGCATAATCCTCCAACGTATAATATCATTTTCTATTTTAACACATTTTTTTCTCTTGTAAATAAAAAAGTAGGAGAAAATCTCCTACTTTTTGTATCTAAACAAAAACAATATACAAATTCTTGCGGTTTTTGTCTAAAATGCCCTATTTTCGTAGTGTTCGCATTGAATTTAAGATTGCAATTACCGCAACTCCTACGTCCGCAAACACCGCAGCCCACATAGAAGCCATACCTACAGCACCTAAAATGAGCACTAAACCTTTCACCCCAAGGGCAAAAACAATATTTTCTTTTACGATGCACATCGTCTTTTTCGAAATTTTAATAACCTTTGAAATCTTACGAATATCATCATCCATAATAACTATATCCGCAGCTTCAATTGCAGCATCTGATCCCAGACTTCCCATCGCAAAACCAATATCTGCACGTGCTAATACTGGTGCATCATTAATGCCGTCACCTACAAATGCCACTCTCTTATTCTTAGACGCATTACTTAACAATTTTTCTACCTTTTCCACTTTGTTAGCTGGCAATAATTCATAATATACTTCATCAATTCCTAATTCACCAGCTACCGCTAATGCAGCCTCTTTTCTATCGCCAGTTAACATAACCGTCTTAGAGACTCCTGTACGTTTTAAAGCATCTATCGCTTCTTTCACTCCAGCTTTTATCGTATCCGAAATAATGATAGCTCCTGTATATTCTCCATCACAAGAAATATATACAACCGTTCCGTTACCAGTATATTCTTTAGCAGAAACATTCTGCTTCTGCATCAGGTTATAATTTCCAGCATAAACTGTCTTTCCATTTACCTGACCTGAAATACCAAATCCAGCAATTTCATTTACCTCTATTGCTTTTGGTAATTCCACACCTGTTTCTTTAAAAGCTCTCACAATAGATTCGGCAATCGGATGTGTAGAATAACTTTCTATAGTAGCAGCTAAAGATACTATTTCTGTTTTTTCTACCTTATCTGAAATCACATCTGTCACTTCAAAAACACCATTGGTTAAAGTTCCTGTTTTGTCAAAAACTATCGTATCCATTTCAGATAATAATTCCAGGTAATTACTTCCTTTTACAAGCACACCATCTTTAGAAGCTGCGCCAATTCCACCAAAGAATCCCATTGGTACGGAAATCACAAGTGCACATGGACAGGATACAACTAAAAAGGTACAGGCTCTTTCTAACCACATCAACCAGTTATCCTGTAAGATAATAGGCGGAATCACAGCTAATACCAATGCAGAAATCGTTACAAATGGTGTATAGTATTTCGCAAATCTGGTAATAAAATTCTCTACCTTTGCTTTCTTGTTCGTAGCATTTTCTACAAGTTCCAAAATCTTAGCCACTGTTGAATCATCAAATTCTTTCGTAACCTTAACTCGTAACGTACCATTGCCATTGATACAACCACTGATGATTTCTTCTCCAACGGATGTTTTCCTTGGGACAGATTCTCCTGTCAAAGCGGATGTATCCAAGAAGGATTCCCCTTCAATCACTACACCATCTAAAGGAACTCTTTCCCCTGGCTTAATCACTATAATATTATCAATTTCAACATCATCTGGATCTACTTCCTCTAAATCTCCATCCACTTCTAAATTTGCATACTCTGGATAAATATCCATCAGTGCCGAAATGGATTCACGAGATTTGCCAACCGCATAACTTTGGAACAATTCTCCCACCTGATAGAACAACATAACAGCTACTGCTTCGATATATTCACCGATTACAAAGGCACCGAATGTGGCTATCATCATAAGGAAATTTTCATCAAAAATCTGGCCATTTTTAATATTATGCCATGCCTTTAAGATGACATCATGCCCAATCAAAAGATATGGAACTAAACAAATAACCAATGCTATCTCTGGAAATGGAAGCAAATCAAACCAGCCCACATGTTCTACAACAAACAAAGGAATAAATAACGCTGATGTTATCAATATCCTCTGCAAATCCTTTTTTTGTTTCTTATTCATTGAAATACCTCTTACACTCTACTAACGAATAATCTCACAAACAATACTTACCTTAGTAACACATTCCTGTGCTTTTTCTACGATTTCATCCATATTAGCATCATCAGCAATCTCAAGTGTAAGTTTCTGGGTCATAAAATTCATAGCCGCATCTGTTACACCAGGAATATTTTTAATTGCCTCTTCCATTTTTGCAGCACAATGTGCACAGTCTAAATTTTCTACTTTAAATTTCTTCTTCATAATATCATCCTCCACTAATTTAATTGTTCTTCAATATGTTCAAGTCCCATTGCAAGAATGGTACTTACGTGATCATCTGCAAGAGAATAAAACACTTGCTTACCTTCTTTACGATTCTTTATCAGCTTTGCATTCTTTAATACTCTAAGCTGATGGGAAACCGCAGATTGATTCATATTTAAAGCTTCCGCAATATCACATACACACATTTCCTCTCCTAACAAAACGGTTAAGATACGAATTCGAGTAGAATCACCAAAAACCTTAAAAACTTCTGCCAAATCATATAATTCATCTTCATCTGGCATACGATTCTTAATTTTATCTACTAAATCTTTATGTACCTCATGGCACCCGCAGTGCTCTACATCATGTATCGCCATATTTACCTCCTTTACATATGAATGTTTGTTCATATGTTCACATTATCACTCTATTCACTTTTTGTCAATAAAAAATCACCTCGTAATGAGGTGATTTTTAAAATCTTATTCTTCTGTTGTTTCTGCATTCGCTTTTCTAACTGCAAGTAAATGCATTTCTTCTGTTGCAAAAGAAATCTTTGTAATTGCATCTCTCTTAGATAAGTAGCACCAGAAACTATCATCTGGAATCGAGATATCTACACAATCTCCTCTTCCAAGATAATCGTATTCTATATGCATACTCTCTAAGTTCATAGCACTACGGGTAAGCACATAAGGCTCTCCATGATAATTACATTCTACACGTGTTTCGGTAGGTGTCTGGATTAATTTACCTTCACCCTGATGATAGAATTTAAGGGAACCCGGAAGAGTTTCTACGCGTACAGTATCTTCGAAGTAATATGTGCCTTCTTCGATTTCTTTACGTACACATTCTCTTTCCCAATTACTCCAATCTGGAATATGCTTAAACTCTGTATCTCCTTCTAAGGCATGCATGCGACCATATTCATCCATTTCCCATTCCTTGCCACAATGTTCACACCAAAGCTTGGTTCCTTCTGAATGCATTTCGCCTTCTGTCTGACAAGCTGGGCATTTGTAAAGTAATGCATGAAGTCCTTCTGCACGTTTTGGATGATCAATCTTGATCTTATTGTCGTATTGCCATTTGAAATCATCATACTGGAATGCTTCACGGATACGAGCATCGATTTCTGGAACTGAAAGTTTCTTACACTCTTTTGCAGTGATAATCTGTTCCATCTCAGCTTCAATATGATTTCCCTTATCAATTTTATTCCACTGTGGCTGTGTAATGAAATTTCCATGAATACGAAGCACTACCACTGGAACACGAAGTAATCGAACCAATTTTGCTGTAGACTCTGGAATATAGGAAGTACAACCATCCAATGAATATCTTGCCTCTGGGAAAAGCACAAATGGGTTTTCCAATTTTTCAATACAATATCTAATATTTTTAATTAAATTCAAGTCACTAATATACTTACGTGTACCAAGCACTCCTAAAGAACGCATAAGCGGTTCTGTGTAAGTATTGAAACCTTCTAAAGTCATAACATTATTGGCTCTGTATGGCTGTACTGCTACAGTCATAACCATAAAGTCAACCATAGAAGAATGTGTAACCAGCATCAAATATGGTCCATCTACAGATTCCATATTTTTCTTTGTCAATTTAAAATTACGACCTTTTAAAACTGGCTTAGAAATTACTTCTCTAGCTACCGGAAATAGAAAACCTGGCTTATGTGGTTTCTTTTTGAAGTCAAAGCTTTTTACCTTATCTCTGCTAACTGTTGTAACTTTTTTCATATGTTTCCTCGTTTTTAAATTATTAAATATTTATAAACTCCATAGATAATCTTAACACGAAAACCAATTGCAAGCAAGTTAATAAAGTGTGAACAAAAAAGACTGCTCAAAGAGCAGTCTTAGATTAAAAAAATAAAAAACACAAAACTTAGCACCAGCATAACCAACAAAGCAAATGGAATCAAAACAATAAATGCAGAAATAATCATAGCTAACATATCATTCTTTTCCAATTCTGGCATAGATTCTTTATCAGTTTCATCTGGTATATAATAAAGTTCTTTCTCTGCATACTCGCTTTTTTCATGTTGTTTACGAAATATTGCATCTAATTTCTTTTGAAAAAACATATCTTCACCTACTACTTGTCTTTTTTCTCAAGCTTATGATGACAAGCCACAAAATGCCCTGGTTCTACTTCTTCAAATTCTGGCACAACCTTTTCACAAATCTCTGTGCAATAACGACATCTAGTATGGAACTTACATCCCTTCGGTGGATTAATAGGACTAGGAATATCCCCTTCCAAAATAATAGATTCCGACTTATGTTCTACATCTGTAGTTGGAATCGCAGAAAGAAGAGCTTCTGTATATGGATGATATGGATGTTCAAACAAACTTTCTGTATCACTTAATTCCATCATATTTCCAAGATACATTACACCAATTCTATCACTAATATATTTAATTACACTTAAGTCGTGTGAAATAAATAAATATGTTAAATTATTCTGCTCTTTTAAATCTAATAATAAATTGATAATCTGCGACTGAATAGATACATCCAATGCCGAAACGGCTTCATCACAAACAACAAATTTAGGATTTACAGCTAATGAACGAGCGATACCAATTCGCTGTCTCTGTCCACCCGAGAACTGATGTGGATATCTATGAATAAAATATGACTGCAAGCCACATTTATCCATAACTTCCATAATATAGTCCTGCATCTTTGAATCGCCCTGTTTGAAGAGTTTGTGAGCCTGAAGCCCCTCTCCAATAATCTGACCTACTGTCATTCTTGGATTTAATGATGAATATGGATCTTGGAATATCAACTGTAGGTCTCTTCTTAAATAACGCATTTCTGCATCTGTTAAATTAGCAAGATTTATACCATTATCTCTATTAGCTTCATATTCGTCAAACCCATCATTTCCACGACATTCTTCTCTAGTCGCTTCAATAATTTTGGATTCTTCAGCAACCTTTTTTTCAAACTCAGGAATCTTATTTTTTAATTCCTGAATCTTACTTTCACTTTCTTCATTGATTTCTAACTGCTGAATTTTATAATTGAGTTTACGAACTTGTTTCATAGCCGCATATTCTGCTGAATAATGCTTTGCTACTTCTGCAAGTTTTGCTCCATCCAATGTATAAATTCCACCAATCAAAGCCGTAATATCTAAAAGCACGTTAGTTGCATCACTTTTTAGTTCTGCAAGTTCCTGCCCTTTTGCTTTTTTTGCTATACCACTTTCCATTCCATCATATTCTGCCTGCATTTTATCAACTTTCTTACGAAGTTCTTCACAAGCTTTTTTCTTTTCTGGAAGTTTTTTAAAGATTTCTTCTACATATTTTAAATCAAAATCTTCTACTGTACGGCCATAATAAACCGTACGTCCACCCGTCTGATGATACAACTGCAAAAGCGTACGACCAAATGTTGATTTTCCACAGCCGGATTCACCTACCAAACCAAATGTTTCACCTTCGTAAATCTCTAATGAAATTCCATCATTGGCTTTTACATATGCCTGTGGCTTTCCCACTTGTTTTTTACCAATAGGGAAATATTGTTTTAAATTTGACATTTTTAATAAAACTTTTTTATTGTCACTCATTAACTTCTTTCCCCTTTCTTTGGATAAAAGCAACGCACCTTATGTCCTTTTTCTACTTCTACTAAACTTGGCTCTTCACACATACATTTTTCTGTCGCATATTTACAACGAGGCGCAAACTTACATCCCTTTGGTAAATCCAATGGATGTGGAACAGCTCCTGGAATCGCATCTAAACGAACTCCTGTAGGTGTATCAAGTCTAGGAATTGAGTATAATAGACCTTCTGTATATGGATGAAGATATTTGTTATCACCAAAGATACTGCGAACTGGCGCCATTTCAACAACCTGTCCACAATACATTACAGCTACATCATCTGCCATTTCATTAATAACACCTAAATCATGTGTAATAAATAAAATTGCTGTCCCTTTTTCTTTCTTTAAATCATTCATGAGTTTCAAAATCTGCGCCTGAATTGTAACATCCAATGCAGTAGTTGGCTCATCTGCAATTAAAAGTTTTGGCTGACACGCTAAAGCCATCGCAATCATAACTCGCTGTCTCATACCACCAGATAACTGATGTGGATACTGCTTTGCAACTGCTTCTGGATTTGGAATACGAACATCATTTAACATTTCGATTACCTTCTCCGCAGCCTGCTTTTTATTCATACCTTGATGAATCATAAATGGTTCACTCAACTGACGTTCAATTGTAAAAATCGGATTCAAACTAGTCATTGGTTCCTGGAAAATAACAGAAATCTCATTTCCTCGAATTTTACACATATCTTTAATAGAAACATCTGCAAGATTTCGACCATCAAAAGTAATTTCTCCACTATCAATGTAACCATTTCCATCTAATAATTTTAAAATACTCATGGCCGATACAGACTTACCACTACCACTTTCTCCTACAACACCAAGTGTTTTTCCAGGTTCAACGGAGTAAGATACGCCGTTTACAGCCTTAACTATACCTTTTTTCGTAGAGAAAAAAGTATGAAGGTCATTTAATTCTAATAATGCCATCGTATCTCCTCCTTTTATCTTTCATTTGATTTTGGGTCGATCGCATCACGAAGACCATCACCCACCATATTGATACAAATTACACAAATACTCAAGAGCACCGCTGGGAATACCCATCTCCACCAATAATTCTGGATTACTACTGAGTTTGCACAACCATTCAGCATATTTCCCCATGTAGGACGTGGTAATTTAACACCAAATCCAAGGTACGACAAAGATGATTCTGTTAACATACATGTTGCAAAATCAAGAGTCGCAGAAACAATAATAACAGAAATAACATTTGGAATAATATGTTTAAAAATAATTGCAGAACGTTTTACACCCATTGCTGTAGCTGCAGTAACAAATTCTTTTTCACGTTCAGCTAACACTTGTGCTCTAATAAGTCTTGCTAATCTAGGCCAACTTAAGAAACCAAGCACCACCATGATTAAAGCAATACGTTCCGTTTCTGTCATACTATTTCCAATAATTGAAGTTAAAATCATCGCCATTGGTAAGAATGGTAAGGATGATACTATTTCCGTCAAACGCTGCAACACAAGATCAATCCAACCTCCGAAGAAACCAGAAACACCTCCAATAATAATGGCAAGAATTGTGGAAATAACAACGGAAATCGCTCCAATTGTCATTGTCATTTTACCACCATTTAAGAGACGCGCAAATACATCACGGCCTAGTTCATCAGAACCCATAATGTATCCTTTTAATCCCCATGTAGTTAATTTATCGTCATCTGTAACCGCATAGTTCTGATAAGTTCCACCATAAATTTCAGAAACATTTGTAAGTTTTTCCGGAACTGCTGTCTGTCCTTTATTGTTTGAGCCCCAACTATACACCGTTCCTTTATCCGTAAGTGCTGTAAAGTGATATCTTCCACCATACATTGACACCACTTCTCCATCCATAGCTGGAATATCCGCCTGTCCATTATTTAACTGTCCCCATGCAACGAGTTTTCCATTCGACAACTTCGCTATACATGAATTTGAAGTTCCAGCAATATCTACAACATTTGTAATCTCTTCTGGAATACGGTCAAAGTCATTCTGTTGAACACCCATATGAACCACTTCGCCATCCTTTGTCAAACCAATCAAAGTAAGGTTACAAACTACAATTTTGGAAATATTGCCATTTCCTTTTTCTTCTGTTACTGAAACATCATTTAAACTTTCATTACCCCAATAAAGAACATTTCCATCTTCTGTCAATGCAAACGACATCTGATAACCTGCCTCAATCTGAACAACTTTGTCAAATCTTCCAACCGTGCTATCACACTGTCCTAAACGCTTGTTACCCCAACATATAACCTGACCTTTATCATTAAGTGCCATAATATGGTCATAACCAGCTGCTACATCTACAACATTTCCAAGTTCTCTTTCGGAAGGCATATCATGCAATAAATCAATTGTATTCGAAACTTTGGTTTTTCCCCATACAAAGACTTTACCATTGTTGTCCACACCTACAGAAAAAGTAGAACCAACAGAGATATCTCTAATATTTCCGATAAGCTCTTCTGGCACATCCATCATATCTAAGCCTGGAGCCACATTTGTCTGGGTATCTTCTCTGTCATTCATAGTAATAGGATAAAAATATGGTCCTACAATTACTATTGCAAAAATCAACAAGAAAACAATAAGTCCCGTCATTGATAATTTATTTTCAACAAAATTTTTAATTACAGTACGAAGCGGACTCTGAATCGCTTCTTCCTGCATAATATCAATTTCTTTCTCTTCTCTTTTTCCAAAAAGATTCTTTAACATCGCAAGGAAAAAAGAATCTTTTTTCTTGTTATTACTATTCATTATTCTCTTTTCCTCCCATTATTTATCTACACGAACTCGTGGATCAACAAGACCATAGCTTAAGTCTGTCAATAAGTTACCAACTAAGTTAACAACACAATATAACATCTGAATCGCTAAAGCTAAGTCATAATCCTGAGCAGTAAGTCCTGTATAGTACATAACACCAATACCATTTAACATAAACATTTGTTCAATAATAATCGAACCCATAAATACACTCATGAACCAACTAATAATCAAGGTTACTACTGAAAGAAGCGCATTTCTCCATGCATGCGAATAAATAACCACTTTTTCTTTCAAACCTTTTGCTCTTGCTGTACGAATATAATCCATACTAAGTGCATCAATCATAGCAGTTCGTACGTAACGAGTCATTCCACCTAATGACATAAATGTCATAACAATGAGTGGCAATGCTAAATAATACATACGATCTAAGAAAAATTCAACTCCATTGCCTTGGAAGTTTGGCGAATTCATACCACCCATAGGGAAAATTTGAAATGTAACCGCCAAGAAGAACATACTTAATAGAGCTATAATATATGAAGGTATACTATATCCGACAATCGTCAATACTTGAACGGCATTATCAAACTTAGATTTTTTCTTGACTGCACAAAAAATACCCAATGGTATCGTAATCGCTAACGCTATGACTACGGAAAATATATTCATAAAAATAGTATTTTTGAGTGGTTCCACAATTACATCACTTACTTCAGCTTTGTATTTAGTAGAATATCCTAAATCGCCTGTTAAAAGGTTTTTCATCCATTTCACATAACGAACTGGAATTGGATCATCTAATCCTAATTTCTCTCTTGCATTTTCATACATTACCTGAAATTGTTGATCTGTAACCTTTCCTCGCATATGCTGCACCTGTGCTAATGCACGGTCACCTGGTACATTATTAAACAACGCAAACATAAGCATAGACACTACAAAAAATACGCCCACCATGTAAACAAGTCTTTTTCCAATGTACTTTAACATAACTTAACCTACCTTTTCTTTCTTATTTCCATTTTTCGTTTCCTTGGGAACAACATCATGACACTCCCCTTTGATCTTGTTCCTAAAGAAACGATCAAAGATTTGAACTCTTAATATATCACAGAAAAGAATAGGATATGTTTCCATACCCTATTCTATCTCTGGTATAAATATATGTTCTTCTTTTTATAAGTTCTAACTATTCAATAGTTGCATAAAGAATTGCTGATGATACGTCATTGTTGTATCCATCTTCAACAAAGTTTTTAACTTTGTCACTAAAGAAGTCATGATATTCATTTGAGTAAAGTGGAACTTCTGGAACTAATGCATTCCATCTCTGCATAAATGCAAGCCATGCTTTACCATAAGCTTCATCATCACCCTCTTTGATTTTGTTCATTGCTAATGCTAAATCATATAATTCCTGATCAGCAATAGCTGCTGTATTATCAGATGCGCCTGGTTCATAAGCATATGCAATGTCATAAGGGTTACCAAAACCAGTTGCTAAGTTGAACATCTGATATGGGTTCTCTAATGAATTGTCATAGTAGTATGTGATTAAGTCATTGAATGAACCTACTGTCTGGTTAATCTTCATACCTGCAGCAGCTACATCTGGGTTGTTCTGTAAATTTGTTACAAGTAAGTCAGATACTGGGTTGTTTTCAGATGAGAACCATTCAATTACTAATGGCATATATGTACCATCATCAAGTTTTTTATGACGGATACCTTCACCTGTGTAAGCAGAACCATCTGCATTATATACCCAACCACCTTCTTCAAGAACCTTTTTAGCTGATTCTAAACTGTATGAGTATGCATTTAATGCACTAACTTCTTCTTTGTATTCGTTAACCATCCACTGCTGTGTACCATAAGGACCATTTACAACTGTACCATAACCACCTGTAAATGTCTTAGCAAATTCATTTCTATCAAGTAAGTACATGATAGCATGACGAACTTCTAAGAACTGTGTAGGACCCTGATTACACTTGAATGATAACTGACCATAACCAGCACGTGGATATGAGATGTAATCAAATCCACCTGCATCTACAAGTTCAAAACCTGCATTGATATCATTTCCGTCTGAACACTGTAAAAGAATATCAATTGCGCCTGTTTTTAACTGGTCGATCATTGTATCTACTGTTACATATTTGTAAACAACTGTTTCAATGTTAGCTTTCTGTCCTTCGTAGTTTCCTGGATAGTTATCATTTCTTGTAAGTGTGTATGCATAAGCATTTGCATCATAAGAAACGAATTTGTAAGGACCAGAACAAGCTACTGGGTTGTATCTGTATTCTTCTACCTGTTCACCAACGTATTCAGCTGTGAAGTTGCTTGATAATTTCGCACCATTTTCAGTTTCTTCAACTGTAACATCTGCTGGTACCCAACCTTCTCTCCATTCAGGAGTTGTTCCAGCCAATGCTTTACCATAGTAGTATGGTAAGAACTGTGCATCAATTGTAACTGAGAATGTCATTTCGTCGATTAAATGAACACCTTCAAATACATCTGTTTCACCAGCATAGTATTTTTCAAAACCTTTTACGTACTGTACAGATGTTGCAGCAGCCTGAGAAGCTTCTAAGTCAACACCAACAACTTTGCTTCCCCAGAATAAATAAAAGAAAACATAATCTTCTGCAGTAATAGCTTCACCATTACTATATTTAAGACCATCATTGATTGTAAATGTCCATGTTTTAGAACCATCTTCATTTTCTGTTTCTTTTACATCTTTTACAACTTTTTCGTCATAAATCCATTTACCGTCTTTGTCTGATGTTACAGTACCAAGACCTGTAATCATTTTGTAAGCATTGTAGTCAGAAGCGTTATTAGTCCACATTGGTGTAATATCGCCAGATGTTTCTGTCTGATCTCCAATGATCACCTGTTTGTTTGCTGTTTTACCAGCATCATCTCCATTGTTACCACATGCAGCTAATAATCCAACTGCCATAGTAGCAACCATGAAAAATGAAAGTAATCTCTTTTTCATATTTTTTCCTCCTTCTAAAAAGAAATTTCACGTTCATGTCTATTTAGCAAGGGAAATACAACCCTCTTTTCCCTCTACAAAAGACAAATGTTCGCCTTCGACAAACATAACATAGTCTTTATTATACTAAAAAACGCCAAAAAGTCAATGCTTTTTGGCGTTTAATTATTGGTGTTTTTATACAATTTTCATATATCTTGTATATGCAAAAGTTATAATAATACAACTTATAGTTATTGTATTATATATTAGCCCATCTGAGCTGCTACTTCTGCTGCAAAATCTTCGTTTTTCTTTTCGATACCTTCACCAACTTCAAAACGAACTACTTCTTTAATAACAAGAGCACCGTTTACTGATTTAAGGTATGCTGCAACAGTCTGTTTGCCATCTTCTGCTCTTACATAAGTCTGGTCTAATAAACAGATGTCTTTTAACTGTTTTGAAACACGACCTTCAACTGCACCATTGAAAATCTTGTTAGCAACGATATTAGCTTTATCTTCCATAGCTAATGAAACAAGAGCTGCTTTTGCTTCTTTTGAAAGGAAGTTGAATAAATAGTTCATATTGCTCTTCTTTTCTTCATAGATAGCAACATCTTCTGCACTCCATACACCAGCGCAAGCCTTGTTGATTAATTCATTTAAAATTGGTTTTGGAAGAGATGCTGGATCGTTTAATGAAGAATCAATGATGATTTCTCTCATTTTTTCGATTTCTTCCTGTGCAATATCGTTTCTGCTGATATACTGTGGGTTCATAGCTGCAATCTGCATAGCTACGTTAGTAAGAGCTTCTTTAACATCAGCTGCACCTTCAGCTGCTACAAGAACACCAATCTTACCACCTGCATGAATATAACTTGCTACACATTCACCAGAAACTTTAGCGAATCTACGAACAGATAATTTTTCTCCGATAGTTGCTGTTTTTTCGATTAAAACGTCTTTAAGACCATTCATTTCAAGAAGAGCTTCTACGTCTTCACCATTCTTGCCACCGTTTAAGCCTGAAGCAAGTGCGTTGTCAGCTACTAACTGTACAAATTCCTGGAATGTTTCGTTCTTAGCTACGAAGTCTGTTTCTGAGTTTACTTCAGCTACAACTGCTTCGTTACCATTGATAGCAACACGAGCGATACCTTCAGCTGCGATTCTAGAAGCTTTCTTTTCCATTTTAGCTGCACCGCTTTTCTTTAATACTTCAACAGCTGCTTCCATATCTCCGTTTGTTTCAGCTAATGCTTTTTTACAATCCATCATACCTGCGCCTGTCATTTCACGCAATTCTTTTACCATAGATGCTGTAATTGCCATTTTATTGTCCTCCAATATTTAAATTCTTAATTAAGCTTCTACTGTTTCTTCTACTTCTTCTGTAGCTTCTACTGCAACAGCTTCTTCACCCTGTTTAGCTTCGATAACAGCGTCTGCCATCTTGCCAACGATTAATTTAACTGCACGGATAGCATCATCGTTACCTGGGATAACGAAATCTAATTCTTCTGGATCACAGTTTGTATCAGCGATACCGATAAGTGTGATACCAAGAGACTGTGCTTCCTGGATACAAATTCTTTCTTTCTTAGGATCTACTACGAAAATAGCATCTGGGATACGTGTCATTTCTTTGATACCGCCAAGGTTCTTTTCAAGTTTTTCCCATTCTTTCTTAATAGCGATAACTTCTTTCTTTGGAAGAACATCAAATGTTCCATCTTCTGCCATTACTTCGATTGCTTTAAGTCTAGCAATACGAGACTGGATTGTCTTGAAGTTTGTAAGCATACCGCCTAACCATCTTTCGTTTACGAAGTACATACCGCAACGTTCTGCTTCTGATTTAACAGCATCCTGTGCCTGTTTCTTTGTACCTACAAAAAGGATTGTACCACCCTGAGCTGCGATGTCTGATACTGCATCGTAAGCTTCATCAACTTTACCTACCGATTTCTGTAAGTCGATGATGTGGATACCATTTCTTTCTGTGTAGATGTATGGAGCCATTTTTGGGTTCCATCTTCTTGTCTGATGTCCAAAGTGAACACCTGCTTCGAGTAACTGTTTCATTGAAATTACGCTCATTTTC